>CAJOLN010000110.1 GCA_905235395.1 uncultured Synergistales bacterium | reverse complement strand
TGTGAACTCATTCATGAGGGTAAAGCTAATCCTTCACTCGTTATCGGTGTGCCTGTGGGATTCGTGAATGTCATTGAGGCTAAAGAAATGTTATCGGAACTCAAAGACATTCCAAGAATCATAGCAACGGGCAATAAGGGAGGAAGTACAATCGCTTGTGCAATCGTGAACGCCCTGCTTTACGGACTGGAATAACTACAGGTACATGTGCAGCAGGTGCAGCTAAAGCATACGCATTGTATCTCCGTGACGGTTCATGTCCCGATTACGTCAGCGTAAAAAATCTTGAAGGCCATGTGTTTACGCTTCATGTATTCAGAGAAGGCGATTCATTCGGGGTGATTAAGGATTCAGGTGATGATGTTTCAGACATAACAAACGGGATAAAAGTTCTTGTTCATCTTGATGTTCTTCATGGCCACGATGAAATCATCTTTGCGGCTGGCAATGGTGTTGGTACTGTTACGCTTCCAGGTCTCAAAGTCGGAATCAATGAACCTGCAATAAATCCTGTTCCAAGAAAAATGATTGAGCTTGCCATTCGTGAAGTGATACCTGAGAAATCAATTCGCGTTATCATCTCCATTCCGAACGGTGAAGAACTCGCAAAGAAAACTTTCAATCCAAGATTAGGCATAATCGGAGGGTTATCTATATTAGGCACAACAGGCATTGTTAAACCCATGAATGAATCTGCATTGCTTGAATCTCTAAGTCTCGAACTCAATATGATTCGCTCACTCGGCTTCAGTGATGTGTATATCACGTTCGCAGGTACAGGAGAAAAATTTCTGCGTCAGAAATTGAGAATCACATCACGAAATGTAATTCAATCTGGAAATTATATCGGCCATGTTCTTGATGAAGCAACAAGATTAGGATTCACTCACGCAGTCATCTTCGGTCATCCAGGAAAGTTATTGAAGGTTGCATGCGGAAACTTCAACACTCATAATAAAATTTCTGACGGAAGACTTGAATCACTCTGCACACAGCTCGCAATCATTGGAGCATCACGAAGTATGATTGAACGTGTATATCACAGCAACACTACGAATGAGGCAATCAGCATTGTCGATTTAGAGGGATATAATGATGTCTGGAATGTATTAGCAGAAATCGTATCACGGAAATGCAGAGAGAGGACACATGATAGCATGAGGATTGATTCATATTTCACTGACAATGACGGCAATGTTCTGGGAAGTTATGTTGATGAATGAGATTGTTGTTGCTGGTGCAGGCACTGGAGATTTTACGCGTGAGGTTCAAGAGGCACTGAATGAAGCTGATGTTGTGCTTGCAAGTTCACGATTCAGAGATTTAATTCCTCAAGGTAAACGCATAATTGACCTGAAAGATTTTGATTCGTCATTCACTCAGCTTGAACATGAATACGGTAAAAAATTAATTCTTCTGTCTGGTGATTCGTGTCTGTTCAGTTTACTTCCGATGATAAAGAAACGTTTCATGAATATTCGTGTTCTGCCGGGCATAAGTTCATTGCAGGTATTATGTGCTCGTGCATGTGAAGTATGGAATGATGCAGTGATTCTCTCTGGGCATGGCCGGACGTTAAGAGCAGGTACATTTCTGAATATAGTTGAGCGTAACCGTCTCGTGATTCTCTTCTGCGACCGTAATATCTCTCCTCAATGGGCATGTGAAAATCTCAATCACATTCACGGAGATATTGAAGTCTTCATAGGGTGCAATCTTGGCCTCAATGATGAGCAGGTATTTCACGGTAAGCCCGAAGAATTTATGTGTCAGAATTTCCCTGAGCTGTCGATAATCCTCGTGAAGAATCATAACATCTATGTGCCTGTGAATATTCATATTCGCGATTCCGAGTTCATACGCGAGAACGGTATCGTAATGACAAATGAATGTGTACGTTCGGTTGTTCTGTCACGTCTTAATCTCAATCATGATTCTGTCTTGTGGGACATAGGAGCAGGATCGGGAAGCATAAGCATATCAGCAGGCCATGAAGACATATACGCTGAGATTCACGCAATAGAATACAAACATGAAGCCGCAGATTTAATTTCACGCAACGCCTCGCATTTTCACACTCACAATGTAATCATTCATGAGGCACGTGCACTTGATGTTCTTCACACATTGCCTCAGCCTACACACATATTCATCGGAGGTTCTGAAGGAGAGCTTGACGGCATATTAGAATACATATCACAAATGAAAAGCTCAGTTCAAATTATGATTGCATGCGTAACACTTGAGACCTTCAGCAGGGCATATGAAATTCTAAGAGACTGGGAAAATTTCGAGGCAGTACAGATTTCGGTGAATACATCAAAACATCTCAAACCCTCAATGACTCTCATAAATGCGAGAATTCCCGTAATGATTCTCAGTGCGAATCATAATGTATAATAGCGCATTGAAAAAATTTTTTGACGGAGGAATTTTCAATCATGAAGAAAATTTTAGCAGTTATTCTCACGCTGGCATTAAGTGCAGGCGTATGTTTTGCTGAAGGCTTGAACATCTCGAAGGCAGAAGAGTTCGTGAACTACAAGATAGGAACTCAGAGAGGAACAATAGCAGAGGGAATCGCAAGAAAGATGCTCGGCGATAAAGCAGGTGCACAGCTCACAACTTACGAGAAGGCAACCGATGTAATTCAGGCGTTGAAGGTCGGAAAAATTCAGGGTGCAATTATGGACGAGGCACCCGCAACACAGTTCAAGAGGAATGACCCTGATGTGCTTACGATTCTTCCTGAGCCTTTGACGACAGAACAGTACGCAATAGGATTCAAGCAGGGCAACAAGGAATTACTTGAACAGGTAAACAAGGCATTAGCTGAAATTAAAGCGGACGGTTCACTTGAGAAAATCATGCTGAAGTACAAAGAAGACCCGACTGCGGCCAAGCCCGAAGATATTGATCTGCATGTTGGTGCTTCAGGCGGAAAGTTATATCTCGGAACTGAATCAGGTTTCCCTCCTTATGACATTAAGGTTGGAGACGGCTACACAGGAATCGATATTGAGATGTGCGCACTCATTGCAGGGAAATTGAACAGGGAACTTGTAATCATTGCATACCCGTTTGACTCGCTGTTCATGGCTGTGAACTCAGGGAAGGTTGATATGATCTGCGCAGGCATTACGGTTAATGAGGAAAGAAAAATGTTCACGGATTTCTCAGAGCCGTATGAGAATGCAGCACAGGTAGCAGTAATATTGACGAAGGATTACGCGAAATAATTAATCATTCACGCAGTTCATTTGAATCCCTCTGTTAAAATTCAGGGGGATTTTGTTATGTTATTATAAGGAGGAAATAAATTTATGCCGCAGGGAAAAAGTAATGTTGATGAGATATTAGACTTCTGCGTAAACTTAGGCCGTAAAATGATAATCAGCGGTGCAAATCTTGAACGTGTTCATCTGGCAGTGGAATTCATCTGCAAAGCCTATAATCTAAGAGACCTTAGCATCTACATGCTGAGTACACATATATCACTCGGCGCATACGATTCAGAAGGGAGGTATGCATCACGTCAGGCATCAATACCTGCATCAGGAATTCATCTCGACAGACTCCGAAGTCTGAATCAACTCTCGTATAAAGTTGCGGAGATAACCCCGCCGACAAAATTACTTGCAGGAATGTTAGAGAAAGCATATCAGGTTAGAGACTACAATGACATAGTGATTCTTTTCGGAAAAATTTCCGCTGTGATATGTCTGTGCTTTATGTTCGGAGGTTCATTCAGTGATTTAATTCCTGTTGCGTTCGTTGTTACATTGATTCACTTCATGACTAAGATTCTCGAAAAGACCGGCTTAGATCGTCTGGTCTGCAATGCACTGATCATGTTCAGTGCAGTTTCACTCGCGATATTGTTTGTGTATTCAGGGTTCAATCATAATCTTCCCGCAGTACTTATATGCGTATCACTTCTCATGATTCCAGGTATACCTCTCGTGAATGCAATGCGTAACCTTTTATGCGGAAGTGAGATCAACGGAATACTTCAGATGTTGAAAATCTTTGTTGATACTATGGCTCTTGGAATGGGAATCTATCTTGCTATGCGTCTGTTCGCAGGCAGAAATCTTGTCGGTGAATCTTATTCTTACGAGACTTTGAATCCTTCAGTCATGGTTATACTCTCATTCATTGCATCAGTGAGCTTTGGTGTTGTATTCAGAATCCCTCCAAAAGATTTATGGCTCGCTGGTCTCGGAGGAGTATTAGCACGAATAGCACTCCTAACGCTCACACCGTTAATGTCAGAAAGATTATCATACATGACAGCTTCGGCATTAGTTGCGGCACTTTACGCTGAATTTCTCGCGGTCAGACGAAGACAACCGTCTACATATTTCGTTTACCCTTCGATGATTCCTTTGATACCTGGTGATCTGTTCTTCTTTGCGTTAATTGGTCTGTATGTCGGTGATGTATCTATATTCATTTCTCAGGGCATCAACTGCCTGCTGTCACTTTCAGGATTGAGCATAGGATTCGTTTTGAGTTCAACGGTATCACATTATATCCGCAAAATAAGATACGAAATGAAAATATGATATAGTATTTAAAACAAGAAAGGAGGAGATTAACTTTATGAAAATTGATGTCATTACACTTCAGGCAGTGAATAATTACGGCTCAGTTTTGCAGGCTTTTGCAACACAGGAATTTTTTCGGCAGCATGACTGTGATGTTCGAATAATTAACTGTGCACGTGAAAATCATCTTGAAGAGAATATGAAACTTTTTCCTGCATTGCGTAACTGTTTCAGAGGAAATATCTTAAAGCTTCCTTTCAAAATTGTATTTGCATTCTTGCTTTACCTCAAAAAACGAAAATCCTTCGGCAAATTCAGAGATGAATGTTTGCATATCACTAAAGGCAAGCAGTATGTAACCACGAGTGATTTTGAGAGCTACACATCAGATGCAGATGCATTTTGCACAGGCAGTGATCAAGTATGGAATTCATTTTATAACAGAGGAGTATTGCCACAGTTCTACCTTGCGTTTTTGCCGGAAGGAAGTTACAAGTTTGCTTTTTCCGCCAGCTTCGGAAAAACTGAAATATTGCCAGAAGAGGTGAAAGAGACTCAAAAATTAATAGACGACTACAGGTACATATCAGTTCGTGAAGATTCAGCTGTAAAAATTCTCAATGAGCAGTATAATTACGATAGAGTGCTTCATGTTCTTGATCCTACACTTTGCATCAACCCGGATACATGGAGGAAATATGCAAAATCTACAAAAAGAGTAGAGGGGGGGGGGGTACATTCTAATTTATCAGGTATACGGGTTCAAAGACAAAGAGAGCGAACGAAAATTTTATGAGTATGCACACAACCTTTCAAAGAAGACTGGTCTGAAAATTATT
>CAJOLN010000109.1 GCA_905235395.1 uncultured Synergistales bacterium | reverse complement strand
AGACGCAAAAAGCCCTGTTCCCGAGAAACAATATTACTCTCGAAAACAGGGCTGTAATTTTCAGATATATATTGAATTAACGCATAATTATAGCTGTGAGCTGTGAGCTGTGAGCTGTGAGCTGTGAGCTGTGAGCTGTGAGCTGTGAGCTATTATACGCAGATTTCTTCGCCACTGTCAAGATTCCTTTCACGTAATTTTATGATGTGATATATTATATCATGGTAATAGTAACTCAACAATAAAACCATTCAACAATGAATACATACGATATACCCAATGAACTTCTTAATTCCCAAAACAATTTTAAGCGCACCCAAATTCGTAATTTTTGTTGCAGGCCCGGTAATCATGAATGCACTCGCACTCGCCATACTCATACCGTCAGCTAGCCACATCTGCAATAATGGAATCGTTCCTCCTCCGCATGCATATAATGGTACTCCTATGGTCGCCGCCATTAAGACACCGAATCCGTTCTTACGTCCGAAGAGCCTCGCGAATGATTCAGCAGGAACATAACGCTGAAACAAAGCAGTCAGGAATATTCCAAGCAGAAAATAAAATCCCGTTGCCTTAATGTTACGCCCAAAATTTTTCACGTATCTCATGAATAAATTCGGGTCTGTGTCATGATTACTGCTCTCGTAAAATCCCGTGAACCTGAAAAATTCTCTGTGTGTAAATCTGCAATACAAGTTCACACATAATCCTGCAAATATTCCGCACATAAAGCATGAAAAAACTCGAACACTCAAAGCGACATGGCCAAGTGCAGCAGAGTATATGATTAGCTGAGGGTTAAGCAGAACTGATGTCATCATGAATGATGCAAGCCAATCTTCACGCATTCCTTTTTCACGAAATGATGCCGCAATCGGAATCGTTCCATACATGCATAACGGTGATGCAATTCCAAGAATACACGCGGGGATTATTCCGAATATGCTCATGCGCTTATCACTCATTGAAGCAAAAAGCTCGTGTATCTTCTTCTTGCCGAATACTGATACAAACGAGCCTATTGCCATTCCTAATATCCAGTACGCATATATCTGTTCAAGCTGTAGTGTGAAATAGTACCAGAGATATATGAACTCTCTGCGCAAAATATAAATCACTAGTCGATACTCACAAGGTCATATGCACGTGAACCTAAACCGATTTCTTCCGCGTATTCTACCGTGTGAATTCCGTGACGCGATTCCATTCTTTTGATGAGTGATTTTCCGTCTGGAGCTTTGTAGACCAAATCAACGCATGCCTGATCCAATGCAACAGGGTCAAGTGATCCGAGTATGCCGATGTCATGCATGTCAGGTGCAGCAGGACTTCCGTCACAATCACAGTCAACACTCAGATGATTCATTACGCTGATGTACATTATGCGCTGACCATTGCCGAGACTGTCTGAGATTGCCTTTGCAGCTTCAGCCATTGCTTCAAGGAATATATCTTGTTCGGTACCCCAGATACTTCTTGCGTTTTTGTTTCCTCCGGCGTGAATTAATCCTTTGCCGTTCGATGATGCAATTCCAATTGATATGTTCTTTATTGCTCCTCCGAAACCTGCCATTGCGTGACCTTTGAAGTGCGTCAACACAAGGAAGAAATCATAATCCCTGAAGTGTGAGCCTACAACATCCTCTTTGAGGTGCTTTCCATTGGCAACAGGCAGTGATATTTCGCCTTCCGAGTCCATGATGTCAACCTTCGCAATCTTCGTGAAGCCGTGATCCTCTGCTACCTGCATATGCATTGCTGTACGCGATCTTGAACCTCCGTATACTGTGTTGCATTCAACGATTGTTCCATTCACATGCTTCACCAGTTCTCCGATTAAATTCGGTGAAAGATAGTGAGTGTTTCCTGCTTCACCTGTACTGAGCTTCACAGCTACATGACCAGTTGCTTCACGGCCAAGTCTGTTGTAGATCGCCATCATTCCTGCGGGTGATATGTCCTTTGTGAAAAATACTTTTGATGATGCAAATGCTGAACCTGCGAGAACGATAACGAGTAATAATGAAATGAATAATAATGAAAATTTCTTCATGCCGAAAAAATTCCCCTTTCATGAAAATCTTAACGGCATAAAGATATACTGTAAAGCGAGGTTTAAATCAATCAGCCTAAATACTTTTTCAGAACTGAACGCACTGCTCCTTTTCCTGCTTTGAGTTCATGATATAAACCTTCAACCTTCTCACCTAATCCTGCCTCATAGAGATTCACTCCGAAAATATTCTTGTTGCTCAGAATCTCTTTCAGTCCGTCTGGCTTCTTCAATTCACTCTGCAATGTCTCAAGCATTGGGTCTGAACTCACACTCATTGCCTCGCCTTTATCATCTGTACCGTCAAGATAACGTAACCACCCTGCAAGTGCAAGAGGAATCGCAATCAGTGAATTTATATCCATTTTATCCGCAACGTAACTCTTCAATGTCTCTCCAAAACGTACAGGTATCTTTTGGCTCGTATCAGTTGCAATTCTCTGCGGAGTATCAGGAAGGAATGAGTTCGGAAGTCTTTCACCTACAACTTCATCAATGAACTTCTTCGGATCAAGTATCTTTGGATCTGTTACGACAGGCAGACCCTCTTTGTATCCGATAAGCTCAACTAGTTTCTTCAGTTCGGGGTCATTCATCTCATCTGCAATCTTCTTATAGCCCAACATACAGCCATATACAGCAAGTGCAGTGTGAAGAGGATTCAAACATGTAGTAACCTTCATGCGTTCGGTCTTGTTCACTGTGTCGCGGTCTGTCATGTACACTCCGGCCTTCTCTAACGCTGGTCTTCCATTCGGGAAGTTGTCTTCAATCACCAAATACTGAGGAGCTTCCGCATTCACGAAAGGTGCAATGTAGGTGTTCCTGTTCGTGATTATGGGACTCATGTCTTCAATACCAAGTTTCTTTATTTCAGCTTCAACTACATCTGAAGGTCTCGGTGTGATTTTGTCTATCATGCTCCATGGGAATGAAACCTGTGATTCATCACTAATCCATGAATAAAATTCTTTGTCCACGAATCCATTATCGACCCATGCCTTCGCAACTTCAAGAACTGAACCTCTCAGCTTCTCTCCGTTATGCGAACAGTTATCCATTGATACAATTGCTATAGGCTTTGCACCTGCTCTGAATCTCTCAAGCAATAATGATGCTGTTACACTCATCGCATGTTTTGGTGAATCAGAGCATGCTTTCATGTCTGACACGACAACAGGAAGCAATTCACCTTTCATATCTCGCAATGCATATCCCTTTTCAGTGATTGTGTAGCTCACCATTTGAAGAGAAGGTTTCACAAATATTGCCTTCAGTTTTGCCCATTCAGATTCATCTGAACTGTCTGCACGAATACCTTCTGCAATCGATGCTATAACGTTCATGTCCATTTTGCCTGATGCACGAAGTGTTACCATTAGGGTCAAACAGTCGAAAGGCTCATAAATTTTTTTGATGATTTCGTAATCGAAAGTCTCTGCCGCAATTATTCCTGTATCATCAAGACCTTCATCAAGCAATTTCTGCTGTAATGCCGCAATGAATCCCCTAAAAATATTTCCTGCACCAAAGTGAACCCATTTAGGATTTTTCGCGGTGTTCTCGCGCATTTTCTGTAAATCATTTTTCGGAAGTGCTATCTTAGCGTTCTTCCATGCTGCTGAATCATTAAGTCCCTGCAAACTTAATCGCATGATGAAAATATACCTCCTTAAAATTTTTGGGTGTATGTGTAAAATAATTTTATCAACAAAATAATGAGAGGGCTATCAAAATTTGAATGAGATATATATTTTCAACGCCGCAAAATTAGCAGTGAAGTCTATGGTACTCATTGCATCAGTATACCCAAAACCAGGACTCATTACCCCATTGGATAACAGTGCATTAGACTCTACAGATTATCCGTGCTATATCGACGGAACAATGTCATTGTTTCAATGTCTGGTTAATTCTGTAAGTGCAGGATCAGATACTGAAGCATTGAAACCCGAAGACGCATACACGATTCTGAAAGGCTCATCGAAAATTGGAATTGATGACGCATTGAGAGCCACACGAGGAAAACTTTCAATGAGCGGACATGTCTTTTGTCTTGGCCTAATCTCCGCAGCAGCAGGAAGGTTAATCGCTCAGAATAGAATCTTAACATCAAAGGCACTCGCACTCACAGCATCATCATTCGTTCGGGGAATCACAGAGCGTGAACTATGGAGGCTCGAAGATGAACGCGGCACAAGAATATTCACTCCCAGTGAAAGAGCATATCTGTCTTACGGTATTGAAGGTTGTCGGGGAGAAGCAGAACACGGATTCATTGAGACACTGAAAGCTATAGATACGCTTCGTAAACTTGAAGCTACTCACGGAAATTTAACACTCAGAGAGAGACTTACACATACGCTCATAAATATAATGTCATCGAATCAAGATTCATGTCTTGCTGCACATGGAGGAATAGCGGAATTGATTCGTGTTCAGGAGGAAGCGAAACATGTGATTGAACTGGGAGGAATGATAACGTCCAAAGGAATTGATGCAGTGTTCGATATGGACAAATCATTACGCTCAAGAGGAAGTTCACCGCGAGGAAGTGCTGTTGTTCTTGCAACTGCATTATACATTCTTGAACTCGCAGAGATGAAGCTGACACGTTCGGGATATGATGAATAAACATTAATCCGAATAATCGGAGTCGGGTTGCACTGTTATTCTGTAATCGGGATAAAGAGCATGTATTTTCTCAATGACATTACGGTAAACTTCATTTGAATCAGGAGCAGCAAAATCTATCACTACATCGAAGCGTATAACCTTCTCCTGAGTGCTGCAATGGAAGCCGTGAATTTGAAGTACGTAATCCTGAGACATTGCAGCTTTTGTTACTTCATTGCGAATCTTCGTGACTTCATCATTTGAATTATGCGAATATATTCCTACAGCAGCAAGTATGATGTGATGTTTAGTGAATACACGATGCATTATCTCACGACTGACTATATCAATTTTCTCTGCCGTCCAGCTTTCAGGGACTTCAATATGAACAGACCCCATGAGCATATCAGGCCCATAGTTAGTGAGAATCAAATCGTCAGCACTGAAGACACCTTCAGTTTTGCATATGGTTTCCTTTATGGCATTGGTGAATCCGCTTTCGGCACGTTCACCGAGAATCTTGCTCGTTATCTCCCTGAACATATCAACTCCTGCCTTTATGATGATGATTGAGATGAATGCTCCGAGCCATGACTCAAGATTTATCCCGAAAAGAATGAACGCAAAAGCACCAAGAAGAGTTGAGGAAGACACAGCGGAATCCATTAAAGCATCTTTACCTGAATTCACGAGTGAATCCGATGACAGCTTTTTTCCCTGAGAGCTTACGTAACGTCCAAGAAGTATCTTAACGATTATGCCAGCAGATACGATAATGATAGTATCAGTTGAATATTCAGGTGTACTAGGATTCAGAATCTTCTTTGATGATTCAATGAGTGCTGTTATTCCTGCATACATAATGATTGCTGAGATTACTGCTGCGCTGATGTATTCGATTCTTCCGTACCCAAATGGATGAGATTTATCTGCCGGACGATTTGCGAGTTTAGTTCCGATTATAGTTATGACTGACGAGAGAACATCGCTTGCATTGTTCAGAGAGTCAATCATGATTGCAATAGAATTAGAGATTAAGCCGATAAGAAATTTGAAT
>CAJOLN010000108.1 GCA_905235395.1 uncultured Synergistales bacterium | reverse complement strand
TGCTTTATGTGGAGACGTGGCCGAGTGGTCGAAGGCGGTTGACTCGAAATCAACTGAGCAGCTTGCTGTTCCTAGAGTTCAAATCTCTACGTCTCCGCCATTTTTATATACGAAGGCAGGTATTCATATAGCGTCATGAAAATTCTCGTAATCAACTGCGGAAGTTCCTCCCTCAAATATCAGTTATTCGACATGGATAATGAATCAGTAAGTGCAAAAGGTCTCGTTGATCGCATAGGCATAGAAGGTTCAAACATTACCCACAGAAAAACAGGTGCAGACCCCTTCAAGATTGAGACGGAAATCAAAGATCACAAAGTTGCAATGAATCTTGTTCTTGAAGCATTGCTCGACAAAGATCACGGAGTATTAAGCTCACTCGATGAAATTTCAGCGGCAGGGCATCGCATAGTGTCAGGAGGAGATCTCTACAAGGAATCAGTTCTCGTTGATGATAAAGTTGTTGACGGTCTTCGTCAGTGCATACCTCTCGCACCTCTTCACAACCCAGGTCATATAATGGGAATTGAAGCAATTCAGCACGCATTGCCAAAACTGCCCAACGTTGTGGTATTCGATACAGCGTTTCATCAGACCATGCCCGATTACGCATACATGTACGGTCTTCCTTGGGAGTTCTACGAGACACACAGAGTAAGAAGATACGGTGCACATGGAACGAGTCACCATTTTGTAGCGCTAAGGACTGCGGAGATTCTCGGAAAGCCGTTAAGCGAACTCAAGATGATAACCTGCCATTTAGGAAACGGAAGCTCAATTACTGCCGTCAAGAATGGAAAGTGCATTGATACTTCAATGGGATTAACGCCTCTTGCAGGTGTACTCATGGGAACAAGAACCGGTGATATGGATCCTGCATGTGTTCCGTTTGTTCAGAACATCACGAAGTACAGCGCAGATGAAATGAACAACTTCATGAACAAGAAAAGCGGATTGCTTGGCATATCAGGTGTAAGCAGTGATTTACGCGATGTCGAAGCAGCAGCATCAAAAGGCAATGACCGTGCAAGGCTCGCGATTGAAATGCTCGAATACGGAATCAAAAAGTATGTCGGAGCTTATACCGTTGCTATGGAAGGTCTTGATGTCCTTGTTTTCACGGCAGGCATCGGTGAGAATAGTCCTGAGACACGTGAAGCAGTCTGCAAAGGACTCGGATTCATGGGCGTTAAGATTGATTCAGAAAAGAATAAAGTACGCGGAAAAGAAACAATCATCAGCACGGAAGATTCAAAGGTGAAAGTTCTCGTAGTTCCGACAAACGAAGAGCTTATGATTGCACGCGAGACAAAGAGAATAGTATTTGAATAACGAACTTTTTCACGAAGGCCAGAAGGCTTTAATAAATCTTCCTCCCAGAAGAGACAATGAGACGGAAATATTCTCTGAGTTCAAATTTCAGGGAGGAGTTCTGATTTTCGAGGGGCAGACTTTCGAGTTCCCCAACGGATTTCATGTTGAGGCATTATCACATTGGCTTGAAGATGACGTTTTGATTCTTGAGCTTTATGTTCATGCTGAAATTGTTGGTGAATGTGCAAGATGTCTTCAGCCTGCAACCCTTGAAATATCCGAAAAATTAATGTATCTTTATTATTCGCATAGTGCTGAGGGTCTTGATGAACTTGATGACTATATGCCTGTCGAAGTGAATAATTTCGGACACGTTCTTGATATTATGCCTCAAATTGAGGAGAGCATTTACACTTTGCTTCCCACGAAAATTTTATGCCGTGAAGACTGCAAAGGTTTATGTCCCGAATGCGGAGCTGATCTGAACGAAGGAACATGTTCATGTAAGAATGAAAATATAGATCCAAGACTTGAAGCACTGAAAAATTTCATAGTTGAATAATAAATCAGGGGGATTTTTAATCATGGCAACACCGAAAAGAAAAGTATCTCATGCCCGTACAGCCCAGCGTAAAGCAAATTGGCTCGGAGCACTGAGCGCACCAGAAACTATGAGCTGCCCTAAATGCGGTGAAGTTACACTCGCTCATCACGCTTGTATGTCATGCGGTTACTATCGCGGCCGTCAGGTTGTGAAGATTAAGACAGAAGAAGCAGCAAGTTAGTCAGGTACGATGAGATATTAAAAATGGCCGGAGGTATGTAAGTCAGCATGTCTCCGGCTTTATGTCAGGTAATGATATTATGAGCGAAGAAAAATTTTATTTTCAGTCAGAAGCCGCAGAGTTATTGAAATTGATGATAAGCTCAGTGTATTCAAACAGAGATATATTTTTACGCGAGCTTATATCAAACGCTTCTGATGCATTAGACAAGAGACGTATTGAATGCCTTAAAGATTCAGAATTAGCTGAGAATACAAAGCCAGAAATATTAATCACGTCAGACAGTGAGAAAAAGATTCTTTCAGTCAGCGATAACGGAATCGGAATGTCAAAAGATGATCTGATTGCGTATCTCGGAACTATAGCAAAGTCTGGAACAAAGGAATTTCTGAAGGCCGTAAAGAATGAGAATGCAGAGAATGAATTAATCGGTCAGTTCGGCGTAGGATTCTATTCTGTCTTCATGGTCGCAGATAAAGTTGAAGTTCTCACACGCAAGTTAGGTTCTGCTGAGACATATAAATTCGTGTCGGACGGCAATGGCTCATACACAATTGAAGATGCAGAGCAAAGACCTGAATGCGGAACTACAGTAACGTTATATCTCAGGCATGATGACAAACCTGAAGACGGCTTCAAAGATTATTCAAGTGAATGGATAATACGAGAGATAATAGAGAAGTATTCAGATTTTATTTCATGGCCTGTAGTCTTCAAAGATAAGATTGTGAATTCACAGAAGGCAATATGGCAGAGACCAGACAGCGAAGTTACAGAGGAAGAATACAAAGAGTTCTACAAGCATTTGACGCATGACTGGCGAGATCCTTTGACGCATATAAAAATTAACGCAGAAGGTTCAACAAACTTCAAAGGCTTATTGTTCATTCCTTCCGAAGCTCCGTATGATATGTTCATGAATCCTGAATCAGGCGGCATAAATTTATACATCAACCGCGTATTCATTATGAATGACTGCAAAGAATTGATACCTGAATATCTACGTTTCATCAGAGGCGTAATTGATTCGGAAGATTTACCGCTGAACATTTCACGTGAGATATTGCAGGACGAACCAGTAACACGGGTAATAAAACGCAGTACGCAGAGAAAGATTCTAGTTGAGCTGAAAAAATTATTGTCGTCAGATCGTGAAAAATATATAAAATTCTGGTCATCATTCGGAAAGATACTCAAGGAAGGCATCATCAAGGACACTGAACACGCAAAGAATATACTTGAGATTTCGTTATTCAGGACTACGCATAATGATGAATGGACAACGCTTGCAGAATATGAATCGCGAATGAAACCCGAACAGGAAGGTGTGTATTGCCTCACAGGAAGTGATAATCTGTCTGCATTGAAAGCGTCACCGAAACTTGAAGCGTTCAGCGAGAAGAATCTTGAAGTCCTGCTTATGACAGATCCAGTTGATGAATGGATATTAGCACAGGCCAGTTTTGTTCTGCCGGAAGACTCAAAGAAGCTGCTGAACATAGCACGAGATGAAGTAACTCCGTACACTGAAGACGAGAAGAAAGACAACGAAGAGAAATTGAAAGCTCTTGATTCAGAATTTGAATCGCTGAAGAAAAAAGCACTCGAAGTTCTTGGCGATAAACTTGAGAATGTGAAACCGTCAATGACACTCACAAGTTCACCAGCATGTATACGAGTCCCGTCAGGCGGAATGTCCATTCAGGTTGAATGTACTCTTCGTGCAATGGGTCAGAATGTTCCTCCGCAGAAACGTATACTCGAACTCAACGCGAATCACCTTATCGTGAAGAAGCTGCTTGAGATGTCAAAGATGAATGACGCGAAAGTTTCTGATGTACTGAAGACATTATATGACCAGTCAATGATTCTTGAAGGTGTTGCTCCTGATAATCCCGCAGATTTTGTGAAGCGCATTGATGATTTGATGACGCTTGCACTGGTGAAGTAGAAAATGCCGTTTCTGAGAGCAGCACTCCTGAAGAAGAAAGTAAAACCTCAAGAGGAAGAAGAAAAGTTACTGCCTCCTGTTGTAGTTGTTATTGATGAAGTTGAATCTGAATCTGAACCTGAAGCTCAGGAATTTTCTGGAATTGAACAGCTTGGCCGTCTGATTGATGAGAAAGCGGAACTTCTTGAGGAAGTACTGAAAGAAGAAATAGAAGAAGAATTAGAGGAAGAGCTTCAGCAGGAGACAGAAACGATTCCAGAATCTAAACCTGAACAGCAAGAACAAGAAGCCGAACCAGAAGACAAACCGCAAGAATCTGAACAAGAATCTGAAACTGAGAGTGAAACAGAACAGGAAACAGAAATAATCTCTGAACCTGAATCTGAATCTGAAGAATTCAAGCTCAAATATGATTTTACATCAGGTGAACGCTATGTAGATTCAGTTTCGACAAAGACGGAGTTCGACAAAATGCTTGATGAGCTGAGTGCAATAAGCGGGGAATTGCTTTCACATGAGGTTGAGAAGTTCGCAAAACAATTCACTGGAAAGTTTCAGGGGGATTTCGACAAGGCAGAAGCAGATGCGAAAAAGTATGAAGCGTTTCTCGGAGGATACATCACGAATGCGGCCATGCTTCTATATGACAATGGTTATTGTGATACGGCGATAAAACAGCTTGAACAGGCGAAAAGTATTCTCGAAGCGCGGAAGAAACTTGAAGATGAGACTGCGGCAATCAAGACACGAGTAGAAGAAGAGAATGACTCAGTTGATTTGTCAGACATACTTGGGTTATTCGGAGATTAAGACTAATTGAACATGACGAAAATATAATGACAGCTTCCGAATCGAAATTCAAAACGGAGGCTGTTTTTTTGTGTGCGTATATAATACAAGTAAATAAATATTTTTTAGGAGGATGAGGTTATGCTAAGTTCAATAGCAACGAGGGAAGCAATTCAGGAACACATAAGCGAATATCTAGACATGATGGAAAACGGAGAAGAGATAATCATGACAAAGAACGGAAAAGAAATCGGCAGGTTTCTTCCAAGAGGCAAGGTAGTATCGCTGATTGGAGAGAAGGTTGCAGGTATTATTCGCGGAGATATTGACGTGGATAAAATCAGAGAGGAAGCATTGAGGAGAAAATATGCGCTTGCTGATTGACACAAACGTACTGCTTGATGTTTTGCAAATAAGAGAGCCGTATTTTTCAGACTCTCTAAGAATTTGGGGATATTGTGAGGATAATATTGTTGAGGGATATGTTTCAGCAATGAGCTTTGTAAACATCTCCTACGTGATGCGGAAAGAATTAACTCCTGACCGAATGCAAGAAATGTTTATTGCTCTGGCCTTAGCGTTCAAAGTTGTAGATTTGCATTTTTCTGATTTAGAGACTGCCGCAAATATGAAATGGCG
>CAJOLN010000107.1 GCA_905235395.1 uncultured Synergistales bacterium | reverse complement strand
TCAGATGCTACATGGGTAACTGTTGACAGTGACGGAGTAGTTACGATTAATCCGACAAGTGTATTGCTTGTAGGCACCACACAGATTGTTACGATTACGGCAACAGATCCTGATCATGTTACCGGCAGAGCTACAGACACTATTGAACTGACGATCACAGTCACGGGATCAATTAGTGGTTCAAGCGGCGGCGGCGGATGCGATGCAGGATTTGGAGCACTTGCGTTAGTACTTGCGACACCGTTATTCCTTCGCAAGAGACGTTCATAAACGAAACGTACATGAATCGTAAAGCATTCGGAGTGGTTGTTTGTTAGGTTGACTTAGGCAGAAGAAAAGCAAATTCCCGTAGGTATGAAAGCCTGCGGGGATTTTTTTTGTCAAAATTTAATGATGTGATATAGTGAATCAAAATTTTTCACGAAGGATATTATTTCATGATTGCAATCGTAAATTACGGCGTTGGGAATCTATTCTCACTCGCAAGTTCATTCGCGGCTATAGGTCAGCACGTCAAGATAACCTCAGACTCTAATGACCTGAGACATTCAGAACGAATCATACTGCCCGGCGTTGGTGCATTTGAGGACGCGGCAAGAAAATTATTTTCGTCAGGACTGGCTGAACCTCTCATTGATGAAGCTCATCACGGAAAACCACTTTTAGGAATATGTCTCGGAATGCAATTGTTGTTCACGAAAAGCTACGAGTTCGGAGAGCATGACGGGTTGAATCTCATTCCCGGAGACGTGAGACCGATTCGTGATGTTATTCCTGCTGACTTCAAAATTCCTCAAATAGGTTGGAATTCACTTCACATAACGAATTCTTCAGGGCTGTTTGCGAATTCTCATGAAGGAGATTACGTTTACTTTGTGCATTCGTATTCTGCGTTCTGCGATTCAGGTTACATCACTGCGACCACAGATTACGGTGCGGAACTCACTGCGGCGGTTCAGTTCGGGAATGTCTACGGAGCACAGTTTCACCCTGAGAAGAGCGGCAATGCAGGACTCAATATGCTTCGTGCATTCTGTGAGGTGTAAGATGATTATTCTTCCGGCAATCGATTTGTTTCATGGTCAGGCAGTGAGACTTCTTCGCGGAGATTATGACAACATGACAGTTTACGATACTGAACCCGTGAACACTGCGATGAAATTCAAAGCGTCTGGTGCAGAATGGATTCACATTGTTGATCTCGAAGGTGCGAAGTCTGGTGATACTCCCAACATCAGAACGGTAACTGAGATAAAACGTTCATGTAAACTCAAATGTGAGGTCGGCGGAGGCATTCGGGACATTAAGACTATTGAACGCTATATTGAATCTGGAATTGACCGCGTGATTCTCGGAACTGCGGCAGTGATTCATGAAGGCTTTGTGAGGGAAGCAGTTAATGCTTTCGGAAGTGAACACGTTGCTGTAGGCGTTGATATAAAAAATGGGAACGCTGCAATTAAAGGCTGGCTTGAAAATTCAGATGTAAATGCGTTTGAATTCTGCAAACGAATGGAAGATGACGGTGTTGATGTTATCATATGCACGGACATATCACGTGACGGAGCAATGAGAGGCACTAACAGAGAACTTTATGAGGCAATGAGCAGACAGTTCAACATGAAAATAATCGCGTCCGGAGGGGTAAGCTCACTTGATGACGTGAAAGCACTCGCAGAAATGAATCTTTACGGAGCGATAATCGGCAAGGCATACTACACAGGAGCAATCGATTTGAAACAGGCGATAGAGGCGGCGAAATCATGATAACGAAACGAATAATCCCATGCTTGGACGTTCGTAACGGGCGGGTTGTCAAAGGCGTAAACTTTCAGGGATTGAATGATGTGAATTCTCCCGTTGAACTCGCAAAATACTACAGCGATAACGGTGCTGATGAATTAGTTTTCTATGACATAACTGCATCGTCTGACGGCAGAAAAATTTTCACTGACATTCTTCGTGAGACTGCAAGAAACGTATTCATACCCCTTACTGTTGGAGGCGGCATATCTGGTGTGTCTGACTTCGAGAGGGTGCTATCATGCGGTGCGGACAAGGTGAGCGTGAATACAGGAGCAATAATGAATCCCAATCTCATTCCTGAAGCTGCAAAATTATACGGCTCTCAATGTGTTGTAATCTCTGCTGACGTTAAGCGCGTTGGTGGTCAGTTTCACGTCTTTGCGAGGGGAGGACGTGATGATACAGGCATTGAAGCTATCAGTTGGATTCGCAGATGTGTTGATTCAGGTGCAGGTGAGGTTGTTCTGAATTCGATTGACACTGACGGAGTGAAACAGGGATTTGATTTAGAAATGCTCAAAGCTGTTTGTGATGTCGTGAGTGTTCCTGTAATTGCGTCAGGGGGTGCAGGTTCGATTGATGATTTCATCAAATTGTTTAAGACTGTTCCGGGAGTTGATGCAGGACTTGCCGCGTCAATCTTTCACTTCGGAGAGGTTGCGATTATGGATTTGAAACGCAGAATGTATGACGAAAATATACCAGTGAGGTTATGAGTATGATTGATATTGATGAACTGAAATTTGATTCTAACGGGTTAATTCCCGCGATTGTCGTTGATGATGATTCTGGTGATGTTCTCACTCTCGCTTACATGAACCGTGAGAGCCTGAATATTTCACTCAAAAAGAAACTTACGTGTTTCTGGAGTCGTTCACGTCAGGAATTATGGCTGAAGGGTGAGACGAGCGGAAACTATCAGCACATTCAAGAAATCGTTGCGGATTGTGACCGTGATGCATTGCTAGTGTATGTGAAGAAGGACGGCCCAGCTTGTCATCTGGGTAATGATTCATGCTTCGTTGATGACCTCATGATACGCGAGAAGGAAGCGCATGAGAAGTTCACGGTATGCGGGTTAATGGAACTGATTAAAGGCAGAAAGACAGAGAAGGTTGAAGGCTCATATACGACATATCTGTTTGAGAAGGGACTGGATAAAATACTCAAGAAAATTGGCGAGGAAAGCTCAGAAGTTATCATTGCTTCAAAGAACAGCAAACAGGAAGCAATATACGAAATTTCAGACCTGATTTATCATCTGCTTGTGCTCATGGCAGAAATGGAAATTGAGATTAAAGACATCATAAAGGAATTGGCATCGCGTCATGTAATAGATAAGAAGGTTAAGCAGGAGAAAATGACTTCATGATACTCTCAGATTTTCATGTTCATACGTGCTATTGTGACGGCAAAAATTCACCCGAAGATGTTGTGATTGAGGCAATATCGCGAGGAATGAAGAAGCTCGGTTTTTCCGGGCATTCTTACACGTGGTTTGATGAAGAGCCTTGCATGTCCAAAGACGGAACAGAAGAATATAAGCGTGAAATTCGGAGGCTCAAACGCAAATATGAATCACAGATTGAGATTCTCTGCGGAACTGAACAGGATTATTATTCGGATATGCCGGTTGATGATTATGATTTCGTGATTGGCTCAGTTCATTACGTGAAATGCGGCGATGAATACGTTCATGTTGACCATAAGCCAGAAATGCTGACCGACGCAATAGATAAATACTTTGACGGTGATACTTATGCACTGGCAGAAGCATATTATGATTCGGTTTCTGATGTTGTGAGCAGAACACATGCAGACATAATAGGACACTTTGATTTACTCACGAAGTTCAATGAGCAGGTACGAATCTTTGATGAGGATAATGAACGCTATATTGCTGCCTCAAATAATGCACTCGATTTGCTGCTGAAGACAGGAAAACCATTCGAGATTAATACGGGAGCAGTCTCACGAGGATACAGAACATCACCGTACCCGTCTGAACGAATTCTGAAGTATATTGCGAAACATAACGGGACTGTCATTTTGTCGAGCGATTCACATGACAAGAACAATCTCATGTATGCGTTTGATGAGTGTGAAGAACTTGCGCGTAAACTTGGCCTGAAGGTTGTCGAGCTATGATATATTTCATAGGTGCAGGGCCTGGAGCAAAAGACCTAATCACCGTGAGAGGAGCAAAAATTCTCAGTGAGGCAGGAATAATCGTGTATGCAGGTTCACTCGTAAACCCAGAACTCATTCGCGAATATGCACGTCCTGAATGTGAGTTGCATGACAGTTCACGATTGACGCTTGAGGAAATACTTGCGGTTCTGGTCAGAGGCCATGAAGAAAATATTATCACGGTCAGGTTACACTCAGGAGACCCTTCGCTTTATGGTGCAGTACGTGAACAGATGAATTATCTTCGCAAACGAAACATTCCATTTGAAGTTGTGCCGGGAGTGAGTTCACTCTTTGCTGCTTCTGCCGCATTGAAGACAGAGTATATGATTCCTGGAATCACTCAGACACTCGTAATCTCACGAATTGAAGGACGTACTCGTGTTCCGAATGATAATGCATCAGTCGTACTTTTTCTGTCAGCCGGAATGATTGAGCGTGCATGTTCGGAATTGATTGAACAGGGATATTCAGCTAACACTCCTGCGGCTGTGGTGTACCGTGCATCATGGCCTGACGAGAGAATCATTCACGGCACTCTTGCAACCCTTCCGAAACTCTCAGACGGAATCACTAAGAGTGCATTGATTCTCGCCGGTGAATTCCTGAATGATGATATAAACGCATACTCGAAGCTATACGACAAAAATTTTTCGCATGAATACAGAAATCATAACAGCAGCGTTCACGAATAAGGGAATAGATTTAGCGTTGAGACTGGGCTATAAGGTATTTGTTCCTGAGAGGTTATCACGTGAGGGTACAGAGGCAATAGCTGAACCATTAAGCGTGTGGGCAGGAAAATATTTTAACGAGGTTAAAGCGTTCGTGTTCATTGGTGCGTGCGGAATTGCTGTGCGTGCTGTTGCTCCATATATCAAATCAAAACTCTCTGACCCTGCCGTTATTGTCATTGATGAAGCCGGAAGATTCGTTGTGCCTGTTCTCTCTGGCCATGTCGGAGGGGCGAATGAACTTGCGCGTATGATTGCTGATATGCTTCATGCTCAGGCAGTTATCACAACAGCTACGGACGTGAATAATATTCCTGCGGTTGATGAATGGGCAGTGAAGAATGATTGCGTGATTGAGAATCCAGAGAACATAAAATATGTTTCAGGTTCAATGCTTGAAGGTCATAATGTTGGTGTTGCTGTTACGTCTGAGAATGTGCCTGCTCCGTTTCCTGTAACATTATGGATCAGGCCAAGAGAGTTGGTGTTGGGTGTTGGGTGTCATAAGGGAATTCTTGCAGATGAATTTGAAAGTTCAGCGATGAATTTTCTTGACGGTGCAGGTGTGAACGTTCTATCACTAAAAGCACTTGCGTCAATTGACAGACGAGCTAACGAGACTGCATTGATTTCGTTTGCGGAAAAACATAACATATCGTTCGTTACGTTCAGTGCAGATGAACTTAATGCGCTTACGGGTAAATTTTCGGGGTCTGAGATTGTGAGGCGTTCGGTTGTGGGACTGATTGCGTGTGTGAACGTTCATGTATGCTTGCGGCTGGAGAAGGTGCAGTGCTGTTACGGAGTAAATGCGTGTATGGTAATATGACATTTGCGTTATCGAGATGCGGCAGGAACAAAATGTACGCAGGAGGGAAATATATACATGGCGGAATTAGATACGATAAATAAAATTTACATGGAGAAACCTATTTTTATCAGACGTTCCTCACTCAGGCATTTGAAATTTAATGTCTCCATTTTTGAAGAAGATGACGGTTCTTTTACAGGCACACTTGAAGAACTTGATTTAATAGAAAATGCACATTCAAAAGAAGATTGCATTGCTTCCTTGCTGAAGGCCATGAAGGAATATGCTCAGGATTTTTACAACGAATATGGCTTGTGGTCATCAGCACCTAACAGAAAAAATCATATACCTTACGTTCTGAAGATTCTTTCTGGGTCTGACAGTGAACTGATGAGGGATATAGTATGCCAAAATGGAAAGAGCTAAAACGTTTCTGCGATAATGACGGTTGGGAATGCTATAAAGTTACAGATCATTATTTTTATCGTAAAATTCTTTCCAACGGCGAAATTCTGTTTACTAAAGTTTCAATGGGAAGCGGAGAAATTCATAAACATATGTGGCAGCAAATTAGAAGCAGACAGCTTAAAGTAACTCAGGAATATTTCAACAGCAAAATATGATGATAAAACAACCAAATGAAATTGAACATGAAAGCATGAGAATTATTAAAGATACTATAGGCGAGTATAACGGCCCTCCTGAAAATCTGCCTGTCATTATGCGCGTCATTCATGCATCTGCTGATTTCGATTTTCTTCACACTCTCACGTTCTCATATAATGCAGTCAGCCTCGCT
>CAJOLN010000106.1 GCA_905235395.1 uncultured Synergistales bacterium | reverse complement strand
TCTCTCGAACAGCGGCGAGAATCTCACAGACGCACAGAGCCGAATAACAGATGCGGACATGGCCAGGTCAACGATGAGGTTCATTGAGTTCCAGATACTGAGCATGTCAGAAAATGCAATGCTCGCACAGGCAAATCAACAACCTGAAGCAGTATATAGTTTACTGGGCAATGAAGAATAGAATCATAAACGCATTAATTCTTCTGTTTCTGTTTTTGTTTTCAATGGCAGAAGGAGCGCAGACAGCAAAAGAATTCTATAACCGAATCAGAAAACGTTTGAGCAATGACAAGAGCAATTATGCAAAACTCAGCGATAAAGAATTTGCGAACTTCAGAGAGATTCGCACGACAGGAATCGGAAGAGGCAAGCTGTACCGTTCATCGTCTCCCATAAAAGCATGGGGGAATCGCAATGTCATAGCCGATAATGCAGCACGGGAAGCAGGAGTGAAAACGTTCATAAATCTTTCGGACTCAGATGAGAGCATTAAAGCAATGGAAGGATTCGATGAGACATATTACAGCAAACAGAGATACATAGGATTGAAGATGAACACAAAATTTATGTCGAAGGATTTTCAGAAGGGAGTTGCGAGAGGAGTTAGATTTATGGCGAGGAATGAACCTCCGTATTTGATTCATTGTGATTTAGGAAAGGACAGAGCCGGATTATTTTCGGCAGTAATTGAGTGCTTAATGGGTGCAAGTGATGATGAAATTGTTGCAGATTTCCTTGTATCATTCAGAAATTATTTTGGGATTGAACTGGGCACTGAGGATTACGATTTTGTTGCGAATAATGAAGCACGTAAGTTCATTGCGAATATGCTGGGAGTGAATGACATTTCGAAAGTGAATCTTAAAGATGCGGCCGAGAGATATTTATTGAGGATAGGAGTTAGAGAGGAGGAAATTGAAACGCTGAGAAAAAAACTAACTTCATCTGTTCATGAATAACAGCCTGAAAATTTTTTGCAGGCATCTTTTTATTATCAATTTGAATTTATATATGCGCATCGACCTTATTATTGCGTTAGGTGAATTCATATAGTTTTTACCGATTCTGATTCGTTTTAGCTTTTCGCTGTAAGTTCTGAGGATTCCTGCACCGTATATCAGCTCATAGTCTACTGGAATATCATTAATCACGCTGTTAATCATTTTGCTTTTGATTTCTGAGAAAAAATAATTATTACGTCTTTCTTCGAGATGCTGACTTCTGAAAATATCTTCTTCACATGACGCAAATACATCAAATATTGTCTCGTATTTTTTCCAAACTCTAACTCCCTCTTCTGTACGTATAATCACACTGCTGCTCCCACACCTATCGGAATGCTTACTTGTATAGTTATCACCAATTGATATATCTGCAAACATATTTAACTTGTCCAAGCAATAAAGACATCTCTCCGGCTGAAAATAATCTTTAACTCTCATACGCTCTGTGTTAGGCAAGTCAATAACATTACTATCATCTTCGACTATTCTGACTCCACCGGGCCAGCCTTTTACCGGCCCAGCGTCTTTAGTTCTGAAGAAAAATTCTTTGAGGCCATGAGTAATTGCTTTATGCTTCCTAAAATACTCAATCACATTCATACTCATGGTACGATCGCAAAATAATCCGATGATGAAGTAGTTTTTGCGTTCGAGTCCATACATTGAAATCAGATTCAATATGCCGTGAACGAAACAGCTCGTGCCTATAAGAATTAATTTAGCAGCTCTATGTGCAAGGATATATTCGATGCATTTTGTATGTGAAACAATGAGATACCTTGATTTCTGCGAGTCATAGAGATTTGAATCACGTGAAATCATTTCTGTACTCACCACATCACTACAATAAATATGACCCCGAATAACAAATGCATTCTCGTACTCGCCATCATTAAGGAGATGTGAAATTATTTCTGTAGCGACTCCCCCGCTGGTAGCAT
This sequence comes from uncultured Synergistales bacterium, assembly GCA_905235395.1. Taxonomy (GTDB): domain Bacteria; phylum Synergistota; class Synergistia; order Synergistales; family Aminobacteriaceae; genus JAFUXM01. The sequence goes on along the minus strand of CAJOLN010000106.1, from coordinate 4,900 downwards.
TCATCAATACATTTTCATCTTTTGTCTTGGCAGTATAAAATTCTTTTGCATTTCCGAGTCCAAAATTTTCAGTGTAAGTTTCTCCCCGCTCACGATAATTGAATCCTTTACCTGGACATGCTTCAAAACATTTATTACAGCCCACACACCTGTCAAAATTTATAGCTGGCAGATTCATTCCATTTATATGCGAGAGTTCTATGCATTTATGTGGACATACAGCAACGCAAATTCCGCATGATATGCAGAGGTCATTATCGCGTACAGTGATGACTGTATGATTCATTTCTTGTTTCTCAACATTCTTATGTCTTCTTCAACTGCATCAAAGCAATTATTCTTCTGAATCAAAGTTAGGTTATGCTGAATTTTTCCTTTTTCACTGTCATAATTCTTCATAAGTTCCCTCAATGCATCGACAATCTCTCTGATATTAATTCTGCCTGTTATATCGAAAACGTATCTGTCCTGGCCAAGTCTCTCTGCTAGGCTCTTGTATTTCACTGCCCAACCCAAAGCTATGCATGGAATGATGTTTTTGTATGCGTGGACGATTCCGTGATACCTTGAGCAAACGAGAAATTTAAATTGCTTCACGAACTCATTGTATTCAAGACAGCTGAATTCATTTTCAACAACAATTACATTTTCGTCTTCCGAAAAAATTTCTTTGATTTCATGACAGGCTTTTATGTCCTCTCTTGAATGTCTGAATAGCACTGCCTTGTATCCTTGAGACAAAATGCAGCTAATGATTTCCTTGTATGCTTCAAGAATTTCATTTTTGTCTCCATGATCGAAACAGCGCATATTCGGAATTATGGCGACGAGTTCTTTTTCTGATTCAATCTTTGGAATTGATAGTGCGGGAGGATTTTTGAATATATTTCTCATATCGATTCCTGTATTCTGTAACACAAGATCTGCTGACGTTCTCATATTCTGATTCTGAGAATCGCGAAGTTCGTTCAAGCTGTCGAAACCTTCTTGCTCTCGTGCGAATATAATGCGTGGATAATCCAAAACTTTTTTCAGAATTGGTTTTGCTTTTTGCATCACATCAGGTGTGTATTCAAACGGTCCAAAGGATTGTGGCATTAAATACATTGGAATGTTGAACCTTTTTGCAAGAAGAATTTTGTTGATATATCTGTGAGGAATTCTATTTCCCCATTTGCTGCTGAGTGAATAACCGCTTATGTCTATGACAGCATCAATATCAGTAATGCATTTTGAAAGTGCAAAATAATTTCTGAAACCAGTTATGCGTCTTCCAATTACGAACTTGACAACATCTCTGAGAATTTCTTCAGGTAAGGCTTTCAACGCATTTGGACCTCCCATAGCAATTCGGGAAGTTCTATTTGAAAAAAATACTTTTCTGAACGTGTAATTTTTTTCCGGATAATTTTCTGTTGTGGCGAAATAGATATTACATGAAGGAAATCTTTTTGTCAGCTCATCTACAGTTACATAGAGCATAGATTCTGCACCCTTGTTGCCGAAATTCGCTCCTGTGATTAAAAAATCATAAATATAGCTTGACTTGACTTGACTTGAAATTATAGCATCATTATTCTTCATTGTCAATATCACCTTCAAAATACATGAAAAATTTATTTTTATGATTTTACCATAGCTTTTGGAGATTTATGAAATTTCTTGAAGATGAAAAATTTTTGCTGTAATATTTTTTAAATCACATCATACAAAATTTTCATAATAGGAGGCTCAAGTTACATTATGCCTAGCAGTATATATAACTGCCTCTCTGAAATAGGAGAACGCATAATTGCAAATAAAGATTACCTCACAGAATTAGATCGTGAAATAGGAGATTCAGATCACGGCATTAACATGGCCCGAGGATTTAAGGCGGTGTTAGAGAAAGTGAATCCTGAAGAACAGGACATAGGAGCAGCATTAAAGAAGGCAGGCATGACGTTATTATCGACAGTCGGAGGTGCGTCAGGCCCATTGTATGGAACAGCATACATGGAATCAGGAAAAATATTATCGGGCAAGACAGAACTCACAGCAGAGGACATGAAAAAAATATTTGAGGCATCGATTGCAGGAATACAGAAACGTGGAAAGGCAATCAGAGGCGAAAAGACAATGTTAGACGCGTTAATCCCTGCAAGTGAAACGTATGCAAAGAAGCTCTCTGAAGGTTCAGATATGATTCAGGCATTAGAGGCGGCATGTGAATCAGCGCGTGAAGGAGTCGAATACACGAAGACAATAACAGCAACCAAAGGACGAGCAAGTTATCTAGGTGAACGCAGTATAGGACATCAGGATCCCGGAGCGACATCGGCAATGCTGACACTTGAAGCAATATTAGATTATCTGAAAGGGAAATAAAAAATCATGGTAGGAATTGTAATAGTGTCTCACAGCTGGAAGATTGCAGAAGGAGTTTGCGATATGGCTCGTGAAATGGCACAAAATAATTCTGGAATAATTCCAGCAGGAGGACTCGATGATAGCTCAATGGGAACTGATGCGGCGAGAATCATGACGGCAATACGGGAAGCAAATTCAGGAGACGGAGTTGTGATACTAGCGGACATAGGAAGCAGCATAATGAGTTCAGAGACAGCAATAGAACTTCTTGAATCCGAAGATGAAAACATACAGGCAGTGATAGCTGATGCACCATTAGTTGAAGGTGCAGTATGTGCGGCAGTAGAAGCAAGTGCAGGAGGCTCAATTGATTCTGTATTGTCAGCAGCGGAAGAGTCGAGAGGGTCAATGAAATTATAGAGGAGGGATTAAATCACGATGAAGAAATTAATAAATCAGGTTGATGATATCGTAAGCGAAATGCTAGACGGAATGACAGCGGCATATCCTCAGTATGTGAAGCGCATTGAAGGCTTTGAAATTCTCGTGCGTGCAAAAGGGCCAAGTCCTAAAGTTGCGTTAGTCTCAGGCGGAGGCTCAGGACATGAACCGTCACACGGGGGTTATGTTGGTCGTGGAATGCTTGACGGTGCAGTAGCAGGAGCAGTATTCACCTCACCGACTCCCGACCAAGTGTACGAAGCAATCAAAGCAGTGAACGGCGGAAAAGGAGTTTTGCTCGTCATCAAGAACTACACAGGGGACGTGATGAACTTCGAGATGGCCGCAGACATGGCACGAGATGAAGGGATTGAAGTTGAGCAGGTAATAGTAGCTGATGATGTAGCAGTCGAAAATTCAACGTGGACGACAGGCAGACGAGGAATAGCAGGAACGGTATTAGTTCACAAGATAGCAGGAGCAGCAACAGAATCAGGAATGAACTTAGCAGATGTAAAACGCGTTGCAGAAAAAGTAATTGCGAATGTTCGTTCAATGGGAATGGCCGTGAATGCATGTACAGTACCTGCGGCAGGAAAACCGGGCTTTGATCTTGCAGATGATGAAATTGAAATCGGAATAGGAATTCATGGTGAGCCAGGAACACACAGAGAGAAAATTTCAAATGTGAATGATATTGCAGATAAATTGCTCGCGAAAATTTTTGCTGAGGGCATTTATTCTTCTGGTGATGATGTCTTCTGGTGATGATGTAGCTCTTCTCGTCAATGGTATGGGAGGCACTCCATTAATGGAACTCTTCATTGCGAATAAGCATGTGAGTGATGTGCTTTCATCAAAGGGAATCAAAATTGCGAAGACAATTGTTGGAAACTATATGACATCGTTAGACATGGAAGGGTTCTCAATAACGCTCCTGAAACTTGATGATGAGCTGAAGAAATTCCTCAATGCACCTGCGGATACACCTGCATTCGTACAATTTTGAGATTGAGATTAAAGATTTCCCCTCTCATTTAACGGGAGGGGTTTTCTGTATTTTATTTGAAAATTTATCATGTTCATTTATAATACACAAGCAAAAAACAAATAAGATACAAGAGGATAAATTCATTATGAAAACATTGCAGGAAATGTACGAGGAAATCAAGAAGAGCGATGACCTGAAGAAGGCATTAGCGGAGGCAGTGAAGGCAGAAAAGGTAACAGATTTTCTGAAGGCTCACGATTGTGATGCAACGTTTGATGAGCTGAAAGAGTTCGTTGCGGAGAAGGCAGCACAGGACAGTAAACTTGAACTCAGCGAAGATGAGCTTGAAAAAGTTGCTGGTGGTCAATTCATAATGACGTGCGACTGCAATGAGATGAGGCGCGGTCATCCAGGTACTGGGAATTGTACTAATTGCAATTGTCGATGATTAAACACTGGAAATTGTTTCAGAAGTATATAGAATTTCAGCTTGAACGCGTCAAAAGTTGTCCGCAGTCGGGAATGCTTGGGGAAAATGTCTTCAAAAAAATTGAAGATGTCCTCAGGCATCTTGCCTCCCTCATCACGAAAAGCACAGAGACAAAAATTCTAGCTCAGATCATGTCAGATAATCCGTTTGCAGGAGTACCCGAACTTCTCACGGATGAAGACAGGAAGAAAGCTCTTGAGACCGCCAAACAGCAGATTGATGACGGAGAATTAATCATACCTGAGCTGCTTATTGACACTCTTAACCGCCAGCTTACGAGTGTTACGGACGGATTTCTTGAGATGTTCTCACGCATGGACGAAAACCGCGATGCAATTTGTTCTGCACTGACTGACGGAAAAGTTTACCGCACGATAGATGACATAACGCTTGATGACGGAGATACGCACAACAACGGGCGGAGTGTAATAATCGTTCACACAGATTCAGGAAAACTTGTGTATAAGCCTCATGATATGCGCGGAGACGAACAGGTATATCATCTTGCGGAACGTTTCTTTGATGAATTTGTCGGAATTCCTAAGTCAATTGCATTCGGAAAAAGTTTCGGTGTCTGTGAGTTCATCGAAAAACGCTGTGCAGAAGGCAATGAAGAAGCAGAACGATTC
>CAJOLN010000105.1 GCA_905235395.1 uncultured Synergistales bacterium | reverse complement strand
CCTGTACCGTTTGAATATGAAGTGAGAGCAGGAAAGATATTTATTGATGTTAAAGAGCTTGAGCAACATGAAAAGAGGTTTAAGTGAGAAAAAATGTTCTGGCACATAATAATGAAAACTCTCATACGTCAGAGAAGCAAAATGCTCATGATTGCATTCACAGTGATATTAGGTGTGTCTCTGTCTACGGCCATGATGAACGTTATGTTAGGCGTTGGGGACAAAGTGAACCGTGAGCTTAAAGTTTACGGAGCAAATATAACCGTGAGGCATAAAGACGCGGCACTGATGAGCGACCTTTACGGGCTTAATGAGGGTCTTGGAGTGAATGATAAATTTCTTCATGAGGATGATGTTCTCAAATTAAAATCTATCTTTTGGGGATTTAACATTCTGGACTTTGCGCCGATCTTAGACGGAAGAGTATTGATGAATTCATCATTTGATGTCGCAATTATGGGAACATGGCCTATGAAACACGCAGTATTATCTACAGGCGAGGAATTAAACACGGGCTTGAAATCACTTCGTACATGGTGGGATGTGAGCGGCGAATGGCTAAATGAAAACGATGATGATTATGTTATGACGGGAAGTATATTAGCATCGGAGAATCATATTCACGTTGGAGACAAGATAACGCTGAAGAATGGCGGCCATGAGAAAATTTTCACGGTCAAAGGAATATTCAATGACGGAGGAAACGCGGACAGCAAAATTCTAATGACACTTTCATCAGCACAGGCATTAATGAATCTTCACGGCAAAGTCTCATCAATCGAAGTATCTGCACTCACTACACCCGATAATGATTTAGCACGCAAGGCTGCACAAGACCCCAGAAGTTTATCGCCCGAAGAATACGAAACATGGTACTGCACCGCATACGTGAGCGCGATATGTCATCAGATTCAGGAAGTGATAAGGGATGGAGTAGCAAAGCCCGTAAGACAGGTTGCAGAATCAGAAGGTACGATACTTAACAAGACTACGCTCTTAATGGTACTCATAACGATTCTTAGTTCAATAGGTTCAGCACTCGCAATATCGAATCTAATCACGGCAAGCGTAATCGAAAGAAGTCAGGAACTTGGCCTCCTTAAAGCATTAGGCGCATACAACTGGCAGATAGCATTACTCGTACTTGCTGAAGTCATGATTACTGGTTTAACCGGCGGCATAATCGGATATTTTCTCGGAATCGGATTCGCACAGGTGATCGGTCAGACAGTTTTCGGATCATATATCGAGATTGCAAAAATGGTTATTCTGATTGTGTCGGTGATTTTGTTCTTCGTTACATTAATCGGAAGTATTCCCGCAATACGTTATTTAATGACACTAAAGCCTACGGAGGTTCTTCATGGCAAATAAAATACGGACAGGCAGCAGAAAACGAATGTATATGAAAATGGTCTCAGGTTCACTGATTCGCAGAGCCTCAAGACTAATCATTGCAGTGTTGGCAATCGCAATCGGAGCTACGATTCTATCAGGACTGGTTACAATATATTATGACATTCCCGAACAGCTTGGCCGCGAATTCAGATCTTACGGTGCGAATCTGATTGTCCTTCCGCATGGAGACGCAAAGATTACGCGTGAAGTCATGAATAATCTCCGAAATCTAATCGGAACAGTAAAGATTGTGGGAATGGCACCATACCGTTATCAGACAGTGAAGATAAATGAGCAGCCATACATCATCGCAGGAACGGATTTATCGCAGGCAGAAAAGAATAGTCCCTTCTGGTACATCGACGGTGAATGGGGGCATGTAATGATTGGACGTGAAATAGCAGACACGTTGAATCTGACGGTCGGAGATACATTCACGGTTCAGGGAGTGAAATACGGAGAACAGGCAGAAGCATCACGTAAGGATTTGAGCGCGGAAGAGAATCAGAAACGTAACCTTGCACATCAGAATTTCGCGAGAAAATTCACGGTCAAAGGAATAGTTACGACCGGAGGAGCTGAAGAGGGATTTATCTTTGCGGATATAGATATGCTTGATGAATTAATCGGCGATACGTTCAGGGCAGATGTAATTGAATGCAGCATAGTAGCAGATGCAGATGAACTTTCAGCATTATGTTCACGAATCGAGAATGAGATTCCAGAGTTGCAGCCTCGTGCAGTTCGCAGACTTACGCAGTCACAGGATATAGTTCTCGGAAAGTTAAAGGCACTCGTGTTAATCGTTACGGTTGTTGTGTTAATCATCACAATGATCTCTGTATATACGACAATGACGGCAATGGTAGCAGAGAGACGTAAAGAGATTGCGTTGAAGAAGGCACTAGGAGCTGAGAATAAACTTGTCATGAGTGAATTGCTCGGTGAAGGTGTCTTGCTTGGATTCATCGGAGGCGCATTAGGTGTGTTTCTTGGATTTGAGTTTGCACAGAGAGTGAGCCTGAATGTCTTCGGCCGGGCAATAAATTTCCAATGGTCATTGATACCCGTAACGATTGCTGTCTTCATAGCAATAACTGTCCTTGCGTCGATAATTCCTGTCCGTAAAGTTATGGACATACATCCTGCAATAGTCCTGAAGGGAGAATAAAACATGTCATCAAAGATTCTTGAATTAAATAAAGTGTCGAAAATATACGGAAATTTGAAAGCACTCGCAGATATAAATTTAAGCGTGAATGCTGGAGACTGGCTTTCAATCATGGGGCCGTCAGGTTCAGGCAAGACGACAATGATAAATATAATCGGCTGTATGGATACACCTTCAACAGGGAGCGTTATTCTTGACGGAGTTGACATCAGCAAAGAGAACGCGGCGAATCTCACGCGAATACGAAGAGACAAAATCGGGTTAATCTTTCAGCAGTTTCATCTGATAAGTTATCTTACAGCAGTTGAGAACGTAATGGTCGCGCAGTATTATCACAGTATGCCCGATGAATCAGAAGCATTAGAGGCACTCTCAAAAGTTGGGCTTGCGGACAGAGCAAATCATCTTCCGGCACAGTTATCAGGAGGAGAACAGCAGCGTGTATGTATTGCCAGAGCGTTAATCAATTCACCTCAGATACTGCTTGGTGATGAGCCGACTGGTAATCTCGATGAAGAGAACGAAGGAATCGTTGTAGACATATTCAGGAGACTTCATGATGAAGGAGTAACTATCATAATCGTTACGCATGACCCTGAAGTCGGAGATGTAGCGCAGAGAAAAATCATTCTTGAACATGGAAGAGTCATTGATGATATAGACCAGTCAGCGACATTTTGTAAAACCGATGGACAAGCATTAAAACTTAAGGCAAAGTAAAATGTTCAGACAGTATATAATGACATACACATGAACATAAAATCGTTAGGAGGCTGACTACCAGATGCTTAGCCCAAGAATTGAAGACTATCTTGAAGAGTTATTTTTGCTTGAGAGCACCGGAAGAAGTGTAACAGTTACGGATTTGGCCGAACGTCTGAAGATAACGAAAGGGACAGTAACGGCAACGATTCAGAAACTGGTTGAACTTGAACTTGTGAGGCATGAACGATACGGTACATTGCATCTCACGGATGCAGGACGGCGTAAGGGAATGACAGTTTTCCGCAGACACGAGGGATTTCGTGCATTCTTTCATGAGCTTCTTGGTCTCGACAGGGATCACTCTTCGGAAATGGCGTGTTCAATGGAGCATTACGTGGACAATGTAACTGAGGAGAGACTGTATGCACTGCTTGAATATTTCAGGAAGGCGAAAGCGGAACATCAGCCGTGGGTTGATGAGGTATTTCTTGCGATAGAGAAGCCAATTCTGATAGTGCCTGTGCCATTGACATTATGCGATGAAGGTTCAGAAGGTGCTGTGCTGAGACTGACTGCTGATGAAGAATTACGGAAGAAACTTGTTGAGCTTGGGCTCACTGCTGGAGCTGAGATTAAGATAATGAAGATTGAAAATGAGAAGTTCATGTGCAAAATTGGAAAGCATGTTATAGAACTTCCATTGAATGAGGCGGCGACGATTTGGATTCAGCAGCCTTCAAGATAATATGCAAATGAAAATTATGAAACGTTTGAAGAATTTTGACTGTCATGTTTTGGCAGTCATGTTTTTATTCGCAATTATGGCTTCATATTGTTATGCGATGGCCAAGCCCGAACATTCAAGACTGAAAAAAAAAAAATTTTTGCATAAATCACGAGGTTACGCAAATGCAATTGCAACTATAATCTATGACGTTCATCTTTTAGTAGATTATTCAATGACTAACACATCAGCACTCCCTCTAATCGCAGACATTGAGAATGATTTGATTGAACGTGGTTTCAAACGTTTAATCAGATGCGGAGGGAACACAAAGAGGTTTGAAGAGATAGAGCGGGAATTTACATCAGCAGTGAGACTTGGAAGAGGACGAATAAACAGCAGAGGCGCAGCGTTTCCGTGAACGTTATAATCGTTGTGAATAGAGACAGGTTATCAATTCGCTTTCAGGTGTTCGTGCATACGGCGGAAGTTTATGGAGCTGGTTCGGAAGTCTTGCTGTGTCATGTGTGTCGCAGTATTTCGACTATCAGAACTCGATAGAAGAATTGCTTGAAGGACTTGGCGATGAATTGTGGCAATTGATGAAGGAAGACATTGAAGACTGCAATGAACTTCAGGTGAAGTTACTCGATTCATCATGGATATTACTGCGGAAATATAATCTTCCAGATGAGTATCGACTGACGCAGGACAAGTTCAGAATGTTGAGCGAAACTTTCAGATGTATCCACCGTATTGGTTCTATCGTGCTCGTGCGGCTCAGGATTCGTGGAATGAGATGAGGAGGCTTTAAAGTGCTACGAGAAGTTCAACGAGGTATGGCGGCCAGTGCTGAGGGAAGATCCGTATAAACTTGAGGCGGCGAAGTACAGAGTTCGAGAGGTTGTGCGGAACAATTTGCAGGACATGGACTGGAGCAATAATCTTTTTGTGGGAGTTGCATATTTTGTGTTTGGAGAGAAGGACGAAGGGATTAATTGTGTTGAAGCTAATGTTATGTTTGAATTCGAGCGTGAAATCAGCGGTGCTGTACTTGCACAAATTGACGAATTATTTTGAAGGCAACGAGAAGCAAGCACAAATCCAGTAGTGTTTTATGCTCTTTCCTTGATGAATGTCAGAAACAAAAACATTGACTATCCTAAAAGTACTAAGCTGAATGTTAAGATGAGACTCCTTGAGGACAAAGCAAAGGCTGAAACGAGGTTGAGCAGAATTACAAGAAAGCAAGAAAGCGTTTGACCTGTTTAGCAAAGCCACCGGGAAGGATGCAGTTGCACAAAATAGACTTTAATAAGGCAGACATCAACTAACTTGTCTGCCATTTATAAAAACATCAGATTTGTATCAAGCCTACATTGACTATTTTATTTATATGAATTAAAATTTGTAATATATAATTTTAGATATAGGAGGAAAAACAAATGAGATTTTCACAAGCAGTTATTCAGGAAGCTTGGAAGAGAGCTGGCGGGAGATGTGAGTGTGAGCGAACTGAGTGTAAACATGGTAGATCGAGATGTAACAAAGAACTTGTCTGGGATAATCACTTTGAAGGAGAACCAGGAGCATGGGAAGCTCATCATAAAATTGCAGTTGCATCAGGCGGCACAGATACTGTTTCAAATTGCGAAATTCTTTGTTTAGATTGCCACAAAAAAACACGTTCGTATGGAAGACATGATTAGCA
>CAJOLN010000104.1 GCA_905235395.1 uncultured Synergistales bacterium | reverse complement strand
ACATAGCGGCTGAATACGGCCTGAACACTCAGACAGTGAGCGGAGAATATGATTTGAGCTTCGGAAGCTGGGACGCTGATTTTGCAGGACATGGTACTCACGTTGCAGGGACAATAGGCGCGGCAGGCAATAACGGAATCGGTGTAACAGGAGTAAACTGGAACGTTAAGATTATACCCGTGAGAGTTTTTGACGTTAAGAGCCTTTATGAATCTATCAACTATGAGATACGTGCTCTGAATTACATTGTCAGCCTTCTCCAGAAGAATCCCGGCATGAAACTTGCTGCTCTGAATTTCTCGCTCGGTGCTGCTCTGCCCATTACACCGTCAGAGATGCAGAATGATGTATATTACATGGCCTATCGTGCGCTTGACTCCCTCAACAGAACGTTAATAGTTGTTGGGGCAGGAAATGCAGGTATTGAAGCCGGAGAGCCTGCACTTTTCGATGATCCTACTGGCCGCAATACTTTCAAGAAGGGATACTATTTTTATCCTACATCATTCACCGGCATGAATAATCTTATTGTCGTTGGGGCTATGGCTTCAGATGATACAGCGGCAGTCTTCACGAACTGGGGCGAAAAAGTAGACATAGCAGCTCCTGGAGTCGATATTCTCAGCACATATTCACCCATTGCACTCCCGGAACGAAACCCGGCCATGTACTACAACAGCCTGAGCGGAACCTCACAGGCAGTCCCTCATGTTACAGGGGCGGCGGCACTTCTGATGTCTGCATATCCTGACGCGACACCTGCACAAATTAAATCCGCACTTCTTGACGGCGCGAACAGGGACAAGAATCCTATCGTGTATCCTTTTGCCGGCTATGTGAAAAGGGAAGTGGCCAGACAGGCCGAAACAATTTCCCTCATAGACAGCCTAATAGAGGCAGGCATTCTCCCTCCTGTATCACATGATGAGGCAATCGCGCAAATTACACATGAAGCTGAAGAAATTTACGCTCCCTATAAGCAGTTTGACGGTACAGCGATGGTAAGCAGAACAGGACTTCTTGATGTGAAAGCAGCATATGATATTCTCGGAGAACGCATTAACGTTAAGTCTGTTGGTTCATCATCAGGAGGATGCACTACAGGAATTCCTGCGGTGATAGTTATCGTGTTATGCATTGCCGGAATCCTGTCGAAAGCTGTAGCTTTAACATCGGAAAAACAGGAAGCCCTCGCAGAACGTCTTGACAATTGGGCAAAGAACAACTACAAAAAGTTGAAAAAATCCAGCACGTGATATAATTTTCGCAAATTTCACAATAATCAAAGGAGTTGTTATTTTATGCGTAAGTTTCTCACGGCTTTAATGCTCGTACTTATGCTCTGTACAGTTGCGTCTGCTGATGACGTAATAAAAGTTGGAATCTTCAATTGCCTCACTGGTCAGAATGCTTTCGGCGGTCAGCTCGAACTCGAAGGCACAATGTTAGCTCACACTCTCAATCCCACAATTCTCGACAAGAAAGTTGAACTAGTCATCGTTGACAACAAATCAGACAAAGTTGAAGCGGCAAACGCTGTAACACGTCTCATTGAGAACGACAAAGTGAACGCTATCATCGGCACATACGGTTCATCACTTGCAATGGCAGGCGGTGAAGTTGCAGAGAAAGCAGGAGTTCCCGTAATTGGAACATCATGCACTAACCCTCTCGTCACTCAGGACAAAAAATATTATTTCCGTGTATGTTTCATCGATCCTTTTCAGGGTGCAGGCGCAGCTACATATGCATTCCGTAATCTTGGATTCAAAAAGGCTGCTACACTCGTTGACATGGCCAATGACTACAGCGTAGGACTTGGAAAATTCTTCAGGGATTCATTCAAGAAGATGGGCGGAGAAATAGTTGCAAGTTTATTCTATCAGTCAGGCGATACAGATTTCACTGCACAGCTCACAGCTTTAATCGATGCTAAACCAGACATCGTTTTTCTTCCTGCATACTTCGCAGAGGGTGCAATCGTTCTCAAGCAAGCAAAGGAACTCGGTGCGACATTCAGATTTATCGGTGCTGACGCAATGGATAACCCTGAAATCGTTACGCTCGGTGGCGATGCTGTTGAAGGATTCATGCACACGACATTCGCATACGACCCTTCAATGCCGGAGATGAACGAAACAGCAAAAGCATTCACAGCGGAATGGAATAAAATTCATCCAGATAAAGCCCCGAACGTAAACTGTGCACTCGGTTATGATGCATATATCCTTCTGAAGAATGCAATCGAAAGAGCAGGAAGCGCAGAGCCGAAGAAAATTCGTGATGCATTGGAGACAACGAAAGACCTTCCTACAGTAACGGGAATGACCACGATAAACGCTACTCATGATGCAGAAAAAGATATGGGTATCGTTGAGATTCGCGGCGGAAAGAAAACGTTTGTAGGTATTGTTGTACCTGAAGTATAATCTCAACCTTCGTAACACAACGTAAATCCTAAGGGAAGGGTGAGAGATTGCCCTTCTCTTTTTGTATTGAAAGGTCGTTATATCATTGAATCTAAATATTTTCGTTCAGCATTTCATTAACGCTCTGAGCTTAGGTTCTCTTTATGGTCTCGTTGCTGTTGGTTATACAATGGTCTACGGAATTCTGAGACTAATCAACTTCGCTCATGGTGATATATTCATGCTCGGTGCATATTTCGTTTACTTCGCAACAATCGTATATAAACTCCCTTGGGCAGTCGGAGTAGTTATCGCTATAATCGGAACTACAATATGTGGTCTTCTCGTTGACAGAATTGCGTACAAACCTCTTCGTGAAGCTCCAAGAATTTCCGCACTCATAAGCGCAATAGGAGTTTCATTTTTCATTGAGAATTTTGCAGTTGTAGTTTTCACAGGCATGCCTCGTCCAGTAGTACAGCCTCCAATACTCATGCAGCCGATAGTACTTCCTGGAGATGTTAGATTAATTCCTCTTGGTATTCTTGTTCCTATTGTTGCATTCGTACTCGTTGGTTGTCTCTTATGGCTGCTCTACCGAACCAAACCCGGACTTGCTATGAGGGCAATATCATTTGACATTGAGACCACTCGAATGATGGGCGTATCTGTGAATCGAATCATTGCTCTTGCATTTGGTCTTGGCTCTGCACTCGCGGCTGTTGCAGGAATATTATGGGCTTTGCGTTATCCCAGAGTTGAGCCGTTTATGGGAATGACTCCGGGAATCAAGGCATTCATTGCGGCAGTCTTCGGAGGAATTGGTTCTGTTCCAGGCGCAATGATTGGAGGGCTAATACTCGGCTTCGTTGAAATTATGAGTGTCGCATTCTTCCCTACGTTATCAGGTTACAAAGATGCTTTTGCGTTTTGTCTTCTGATTCTGATTCTTCTCTTCAGGCCGACAGGGTTATTAGGTGAAAGATTGGAGGACAAAATATAATGCAGAGAATACGAAATCTTATACTCACAATCATAGCTGTAGTTCTATTTGCGTTCTTCCTCGATAAAGCACCTGAACTCCTTAACGGTTACTGGCAGAGAATATTAAACCTAATCGCAATCAATGCAATTCTTGCACTAAGTCTAAATCTCATTTACGGCATAACAGGTATGTTCTCGTTAGGTCATGCAGGATTCATGGCAATAGGTGCATATGTATCAGCTCTTCTTGTTTTGTCTCCTGCGCAGAAAAATGCAATGTGGATTCTTGAAGACATCTATCCGTGGCTGTTGAACGTTAATGCTCCGTTCATTGCGTCAATCATCATTGCGGGAATCGTTGCGGCAGTCTTCGGTCTGATTGTTGCATTGCCTGTTCTGAGGTTAGGAGGAGATTATCTCGGAATAGCGACATTAGGCTTCGCAGAAATCATACGCATTCTCATAACGAATACTGCAAGATTAACGAATGGTTCACTTGGCCTCAAAGGTATTCCTGCATACACAACACTATTCATGAGCTGGGGCTGCTTAGGTGTAGTTCTGCTATGCATGGTCTGTATGCTGCGTTCAAACTTTGGAGGCGTATTGAGGGCAGTACGTGATGACGAAGTTGCGGCCAAGATGATGGGCATAAATACATTCAAGGTTAAAGTGATTGCATTCACGCTCGGCTGTTTCGGAGGAGGCTTAGGCGGTGCATTAATGGGAAATCTAATTACTACGATTGACCCTCGAATGTTCATGATAACCCAGACATATAACATCCTAATGATAATTGTTGTCGGCGGATTAGGAAGCGTAACAGGATCTATCATAGGCTCTGTTCTAGTTACAACCATGCTTGAATGGTTACGTTTCGTTGAAAACCCAATAACGATTGGAAGCATAAATATTCCTGGTATACCTGGTATGCGAATGGTAATCTTCTCGTTACTGCTCATCATCGTAATCATCTTCAGACGTGAGGGCATTATGGGTATGCGTGAATTCTCGTGGGATATATTCTTCCCAAAGGCCAAGCCCAAACCTAAGCATGAAGAATCGAATCATGAATCAGTTCTTGAAGTTGAAGACATAGTACTGCGTTTCGGCGGACTCTCAGCAATTGACGGTTTGAATTTCAGAATCAATCACGGTCAGATAGTTGGATTAATCGGGCCTAACGGTGCAGGTAAGACTTCAGCGTTCAATGTCATAAGCGGATTCTATAAGCCAACATCAGGCACAATAAAATTCTTGGGAAAATCAATCGGAGGATTAAGCCCCGATGAAGTATGCAAGGCAGGAATGAGCAGAACGTTCCAGAATATTAGACTGTTTGGACATGAAACAGTATTGCAGAACGTAATGACAGGTGCACGTATCAGACAAAAATATTCGTGGTGGATGTCGTTAATGCCATTCGTATTCACAGATGTACTTCGCGAAGATTCAGCCGTTAAAGCTCAGGCCATGAACCTTTTGGAACAGCTTGGTCTCTCTGAATTCGCAGAGGAAAAAGCATCGTCATTGCCTTACGGTGCACAGAGACGACTCGAAATTGCACGTGCACTCGCAACTCGTCCTAAGCTGTTATTGCTTGATGAGCCTGCCGCAGGAATGAACCCTCAAGAGTCAGATGAACTCATGAAGTTTATTCGGAGACTTAGAGATGAATTTGACCTCACGATATTACTCATTGAACATGATATGAAGGTTGTCATGAATGTCTGCGATTACATTCAGGTATTGGATCAGGGAATTCATATTGCGCATGGAACACCTGAAGAGATAAAAGCTAATCCGAGAGTCATTGAGGCATATCTTGGCCATGAGGATACGGATAAGGAAACTGACCGGATAATTGAAAGGCATTACGCTAAAAAGGAGGGACAGAAGTAAATGAGTGAGGCCATGCTGAAGATTAAGAACCTGAACGTGAATTACGGTGCAATACATGCAGTTCGTGATGTATCAATCGAAATTAATCGCGGCGAAATCGTTACGCTTATCGGTGCGAATGGTGCAGGAAAGTCGAGCGTCATTCGTGCAATCATGGGACTGGTGAAATCTCATTCTGATGAAATGACATTCATATCACCAAGAGACAATAAGCCCGTATCGATTCAGGGTAAGCCCGCAGAAGCACATGTGAAACTCGGAATATCACTCAGTCCCGAAGGAAGGCGCATACTTCCGCAATTAACGGTTGAGGAAAATCTGAATCTCGGTGCGTACATTCGTGATGATGTGAATGGGATTGCAGATGACATGGAATATGTGTACTCGTTATTCCCTCGACTGAAGGAAAGACGCAGGCAGAAAGGCAGTACGTTATCAGGAGGAGAACAGCAGATGTTAGCGGTTGGGCGTGCATTGATGAGCAGGCCGGATTTGCTTAT
>CAJOLN010000103.1 GCA_905235395.1 uncultured Synergistales bacterium | reverse complement strand
GGTGAAAACATAGTTGCTAAGGCTCTCAGGATTGCGCGTGAAGAAGGATTCAAGATTCCATACTTCAACGTCAAGATTCATAAGAGCATTCCTCCGGGCTCAGGTTTAGGTGCAGGTTCAGGCAATGCTGCGGCTGTACTTCAATGGCTCGGTGCTGAACGTCTCGCTCCTAAAGTCGGTGCTGATGTTGCATTCCTGTGTTCGGGCATGAGAACCGCTATTGTATCGGGTATAGGCGACAGAATCGAAAAGGTTAATGCTCAGGACGTTCACGGTGTAATTGCAATACCTAACTGGGAGACGGATACAAAGACTGCATACGCTGAACTTGATTCAATGGGATATGACGTTGATATTATGCTCGCACGCAAAGAATTGATTGACGTGTATCATGCGAACGCAAGTGCAGGAAAAAAGATAGGACTTCTTCCGAATGATTTCCTGAAGGTTCTATTGCGTACACATCCAAAATATAATGAACTGTTCAGGATTTTCCAGAATGCAAATGCTGATGCGTGGGGCGTTACAGGTTCAGGAAGTGCAGTGTTCGGGCTTATGAGTCGTCCTGCGATATTGAAATGGCCTGAGTATATCAAGCACGTGTTATATTTCTAGGAAACATACTTCCCCCTTAGGTATATTAGCCTTTGGGGGATTTTTTTCGGTTGACAGTCAGCCAAAAACTTATTTCACATTTAACATATGCTTTCACATATGCTAATACAGAACGTATGCGTAAGATTATTTTTGAGAGAATACTTTTGTTTTTAATATCCTCGCCATAAAAAAATACATTCAGTTCATGTATTTTCATTCTCTTTTTGCGCATATATACGTTAATAAGCCTTTCAGCCATAAATGCAAGTGCTCTCTTTTGATACTGATTATAATATTGAAATGGCAGTAATGGCTCCATTTCGGCAAGCAAAGAAAAAAGCCAATTGCAATATTCAATGAAATCATCATATTTCATTATAAACATACAAAATAAAGACATTTTATTGTTGTATTCCATGAAGTTTATGAACTCTTCGTAAAAATCTGGGAATTTATCTCTTACGACACGCTTTAACGTTTGGTAATCAATGCCTGAATGAAACGTTGAATATTGAAGGTATAAAGGAAGACCAAATATACTCTTTCTTGCCATAATTACTTTTCCACTCTCAAGAATTTTTATTATCTCATCAGAGTCTACTCTGTAATTCTGTATCTCTTCTGCTGTTTTTTTAATTAAAGGTGTAAAATACTGCTTTTCGTTGAATGCAAAAAACCTTCTGTAATGAGTCCAACCTACATATTTGACTTCAGGGTACAGCTTCTTCAAGTTCTTCCATGCCCAATATAATGAGGTGAATTCTCCATATATCGGATTCTTATCACTTATGTTATCACAAGGATGACCATTGATTTCGTTATCTCCCTGAATGTGAAGGTCTAAATCCGATATTGCTTTGCCTCCTTGAATTGGCAAAAATACTTTATCGTCAGAAGGTAGTATATAAGGCTTATGATAACACACAAGTATTTTTAGTGCATTCTCTTGACTCTTGGTAAGATAATCGCTCATTTTAATCCTGTCAAGCCCTCTTTCTCGCAAATTTTTCACAAATTATATCACACTCAATTCATGCTATACTCACATTATCCACACGCACACATTCACATAAATTTTTTCGGAGGTGCATAATGTGATCAGGCTCAATAACATTTTCGTGAAGTTCGGAGACTTTCAAGCACTCCGCGACATTAACGTTCACGTCAAAGAAGGACAGTTTTACACTTTTCTTGGCCCATCCGGCTGCGGCAAAACCACCACACTCAGAACAATAACAGGATTCATTGAACCCTCAAGCGGAACAGTTCTCATGAATGGCAATGACATCACTCACGTTCCCATTGAGAAACGCAACATCGGAATCGTCTTCCAGTCTTACGCGCTGTTTCCAACAATGACAGTCTACGATAACATTGCGTTCGGCCTCAAGATTAAGAAGCTCGGCAAGAAGGAAATTGATTCAAAGGTCAGAACCATTGCATCAAAAGTCGAGCTGTCAGATGAACAGTTAGAAAAGGCAGTCAGTCAGCTTTCAGGAGGTCAGCAGCAAAGAGTAGCAATCGCAAGAGCACTCGTAACTGAACCAGCAATCATTTGCATGGATGAACCACTCTCAAACCTTGACGCTAAATTACGTGTTCAGCTCCGCAATGAACTCAAGAAAATGCAGCGTGAATTCGGAATCACAACCATATACGTAACTCATGACCAGGAAGAAGCATTGACACTCTCAGACTGCATTTCAGTATTCAACAAAGGCGTGATTGAGCAGACAGGAGACCCGAATGAAATCTACAATCATTCAAAGACAAAATTCGTTGCAAACTTCATCGGCGACATCAACAAACTTGAACCTTCAATCACTTCTCAGCTTGCCCTCAGTGAGAATCACAATCACTTCATCAGGCTTGAACGTATTCATGTTGAACGCAATTCCGATTCTGGTTTCACGGGCGTAATCGAATCCGAAGAATATTACGGTCTCTACATCAAGTACTACATCAAGGTCTGCGGTCAGGTCTTGAAAGTCATCGAGAAAAATGACGGCTTTAATATCTATAAGGCAGGCGAAAACGTGAACGTCAGCATTAATCCGTTAGACATTATGAGCTATCCTAAGGAGTGATTTATGATGCAGAAGACTAATTCATTTGATGCTGGATTCATTGCTAAAATCTTCGGGCTTGTCCTCTTCCTGTATCTCTTCTTGGGATTCATGGTGCTTCCTTGCCTCAATACATTAACGTCAATCTTCACAACACGTAACGCTCAGGGAAATATTGATCCGTTTGCTGTCATCAAATTCTTCATGGCCGGTACTATGCCATTGTTCGTTTGGAATTCTCTCAAGCTCGCTGTATGTCTCGTAATCACAGTGAACATTGTCGGAATAAGCATAGTCTTACTTACTGAATACTTCGACATCAAAGGTGCGAACATCTTACGCATGGGTTATATGACTACTCTGATATATTCAGGTGTTGCACTCGTTACAGGCTATCAGTTCCTCTATGATTCAAACGGTATGATGACTACATGGTTAGCTCAAATGTTCCCAATGATGAATCGTCAATGGTTCTCAGGGTTCAACGCTGTGCTCTTCACAATGACCTTTGCATGTACATCAAATCATGCATTGTTTCTGAGGAATGCAATTCGCGGAATCGATTACAACACCGTAGAAGCGGCAAGGAATTTAGGTGCAAGTCCGTTCAGAGTTCTATTCAGTGTCGTTATGCCTACACTCCTTCCTACACTCTTCTCATTAACCGTAATGACATTCATCACAGGTTTATGTGCTATGTCTGCTCCAACTCTCTTGGGATATAACTCAATCAATCCCGAAATAGTGAGGCTCGCAGGTTCAAGTGCGGCAGATGAATCATTCCCGCAGGCACGAGCGGCATTACTAAGCGTTATTCTGGCCATGTTCACGATAATCTTATTGAGCATTCTGAATCACTATGAACGTAAAGGTCATTATCTCTCGGTCTCAAAGACGAAAGCAAAACTCGTAAAGCAGAAGATAAATTCTCCGTTCTGGAACATAATCGCACATGTCTATGCGTATGTGCTGTTCATAATCTACATGACTCCTGTCGTGATGATAATACTATTCTCATTCCAGAATTACCCCGCTATACGTTCAAAGATGCTCAACTTCACGGATTGGACGTTCATAAATTATCTCGGCACTCAGAACTACGAGTACATGACCTCACGAGGAAGACTGCGAACACGAATAGGTTCAGTATCAGGAGTATTCTCGAATGCTGATGCAATTGGAGGAATAAGATTATCATTCATAATGTCGGCTATTGCGGCGGCACTCGCATGCGTGATTGTTGTCTTGGCCGTATCGTATATCTTCAAGCACCGCAACAAGGCACGTGCAATCGTAACTGAAAGCTGCTTATTATTCCCCTGGCTGCTTCCCACGATTCTAATATGCTATTCATTCAGGATATTCTTCAACCGTGAAGTCTGGTATGTCTTCGGGAATAATTTATACTGGCGCGAGAACGTTAGAATCTTAATCGTCATGGCCTATACCGTAACGAAACTTCCTTTTGCACTGCGAATGATTAAGGCCGCGTTCTATGCAATCGATGATGAACTTGAAGATGCCGCAAAAAATCTCGGTGCGTCTCCTGTGTACACATTCCTGAAGGTGAAACTGCCTATCATACTTCCGAGTGTGCTTGCTGTTTTCGCATTGAACTTCAACGCATTGTTCACCGAGTACGATATGGGAGCAACATTCCAATCATCATATGGGAAGACATACGCGATGATAATCCAGAATATGACAATGGAAGAAGGCAGAGAAGGATACAACATCAATGCATCGGGCAGAAGGTGTGCATCTACGGTGTTCATTATGATTGTGTCGGGAATCATTCTGTATCTTGTGTACGGTGTTGGTGCACGTGATTTGGGTGAAAGGTTAGAGGCACGTAAACGCTGGCGGCAAAGGTGGAGGAGGCTGACGGGCAAAAAGGAATGAATATGTGATATAATACGCAAAATTTTTCATGAAAGGTGTAGACAAAAGTGTATGAGATTGGTATGATGCACGCATCACGCATCACGCATCACGCATCACGCATCACGCATCAATAGTCTAGCCTTAATTCAGGACATACACAACGATTATAACACGTCTCGAGGAAATAAAAATCTTCGAGGCGTTTTTTGCATGTTCTGCAGGAGGGCTTTATTATGATTGGTGGCATCAAAAGGTTCATTAAGAAGAATCTCGTCAATGAATCGCACCCATTGTTGTGGTCGTTGTGGTTCGCAATAAGAGAAAGAAAAACTTTTGCGCAGATTGATAGACATATGCGGATGAGCTATGCAGAGATTGAAGCGGAAATAGGACGGCAATATGAATCAATGTTCGGGCGTAAACTGAACTGGGATAATCCGCAGACATACAACGAGAAGATTCATGTCTCAAAGGTCTATATGCCAACACCATTAAAGACGAGACTTGCAGATAAGTATCTAGTGCGAGAATGGATACGCGAGAAGATTGGCGAGGAGTATCTGATTCCGTTGCTGGGAGTTTATGATTCATTTGATGAGATTGATTTTGATGCTCTGCCTGACAAATTCGTAATCAAGTGCAATCATGACTGCGGAAGTGTTACGCTTGTGAATGATAAGAGCAAACTGAACATGAAACTGCTGAAACGAAAATATGATTTCTATATGAGACGAAATTTTGGTTGGCAGAATTGCGAGACGCAATATTTGGACATCAAGCCCAAGATTATCATTGAGCAATACATGGGAGATGCAATTAATGACTATAAATTCACGTGCTTTAATGAAACACCATATTACTGTTGGATAGATATAGGACGCTTCGGCGAACATAAACGTAACATGTACAATATGAATTGGGAGCTTCAATCCTTCAATAAAGGGAACACAATATCTAATACCAATTATGAATGCCAGCCACCAGAACAATTTAAAGATATGAAAAGAATCGTAGAAATCTTATGCAAAGGCTTTGAACAGGTTCGTGTAGATTTATATTTTGTTGAAGGCCATGTTTATTTTGGTGAGATGACTTTCACAGGGGCAAACGGTTTTAGTCCATTTAAGCCAGATGAATGGGACTACAAACTCGGTGAATTATGGCCATTCGATAACACAGTCCGCAGAAAAATTCTCGCTAAGTCATCACGACCATAAAAAATTTTCCCGGAGGTTTTCGTTCTCTCCGGGATTTATTTTGTCTTATCC
>CAJOLN010000102.1 GCA_905235395.1 uncultured Synergistales bacterium | reverse complement strand
TTCTTGCCTGTTGGATTCAATCTCTCACCAATCACAACAAATTTTCTTCCGAACGTTACAACCTTTGACGGTGAACATACAACGGTATCATCAGGTACATTTCGTTTCACCGAATGAGCAAATGAACTCGTAACTGCATGTTTCATTTTCGAGATGTGAGCAGGAGTTGTACCGCAGCACCCTCCGAGAATATTCACACCCATAGAAGCGAACTCACAAGCTATATCTGCAAATTCATCGGGCGTAACGTCATAATGTGATTCACCGTCACGCATTACAGGAAGACCTGCATTAGGCTGAACCATTACTGGAATGTGTGAGAGTTCGCATATACGTTTAACGATTGGGATTAACTGTGCAGGCCCTAACGAACAGTTCACACCAAGTGCATTGATACCGAGACCTTCAAGCGTGAAAGTCATGGCCTCAACTGATGTACCGAAAAACGTATGACCAGATTCATCAAAGCTCATTGTTGCAAACACTGGCAAATCAGAATTCTCACGTGCGGCGAGAACTGCGGCTTTGAGTTCGTACAAATCCGTGAATGTCTCAAGAAGAATTACGTCACATAAATCCTTTCCTGCATTCACCATTTCAGCAAATGCATCATACACTTCATCGAATGACGCATCACCTAAAGGGGACATTACGCGTCCTGTTGGGCCGATATCGAGAACTGAATATGAATCATCATGTGATTTCGTAATTTCATTTGTAATTTTCAGTGCAGCTTGAATTACGTCTTTAGGATTCAGATTTGATTTTGCTAATTTGAATTTATTTGCTCCGAATGTATTTGCTGAGATAAAATTTGCTCCTGCGTCTGAATATTCGCTGTGAATTTTGTGGATCAGTTCAGGGTTCGTGAAGTTGAGTGATTCGGGAAGCTCCCTGAGTTTCAATCCGTGTGCCTGAAGCATAGTTCCCATTGCACCGTCGAAGAAATATATTCTGTCTGAATTGAATTTGAACATGAACAACACCTCCTGCTTTTTATTTCAGTGGCATTATAAACGTTGATTTGCTTTTAATATATATTTTTTACTAAAACTATATTCAATTCTAATCTGATGTCTCTTTATCCGCATAAGCAAAATCTGACAGCTTTACTATTACAACACCTTCGTATTTTTGTACACAGCCATCATGTGGGAAAGAAGGCATACTTTGTGCATACTTCCTGCATTTATCAATTCTCGGATCATTTTCATCTATACCAGAATAATTAAATCCTTGAGTTTGCATGAAGAAAGGTGCAGTCTTAAACGCAGATTCTATTCTAAGCATTTCAACAATATCCATAGGAGTGGCTCTGCCTATGACCTCTCCATACAAGTAACTATCTCCGTAATAAAAGTCATAGTTACCCATAATTAAAAGCGCATCTCCTGTTTTGCCGCCTATCTGCCATATCCTATGATTTATCTCTCTGCTTAACCATTGATCTAATTCATAGCGTTTCTGGTCGCTTGTTATCATGAAAGATGACCCGTATATCTGAGAATATCCGAAAAACAAACATAAAAGCAACCATAACACCTTCATTTTGGCATGCTTTATATTTGATGTGGCATACATGACTGCAAAACCTGAGAACAACGGTACTGCATACAGATAACGTTCCTGTCCCATACCGCCGCGTGCAATATTAACTGCAATAAGGCAAAAGATGACCCCACACCATGATAAAACGTACAATACATTCTTGAATCTTTTACTTTTAATTATTGAGAAAATTATTAAAATAGCTGACAGAAGAAGTATAGGTGAACCGTGATTAAAAATGAAGGGTACGTTATTTAATACTCCTGCAAGTGCATGCTGAAAAAAGTAATTCGTAATTGCATTATTCCCAATAAAAATCGAATACAGATAAAGCCTGACCCCTTTTAATATTTGTTCGAAGCTAGAATTCAAACCTGATTTCAGCACTGAAAGAGGATAATCTGCCATATCCACCTTATAAATGAACTTAAGAAAAATTTGATTCAGCAAAATATAAGTGAGAAATGACAGCAACATAATTAGAAGCAATTCACAGCATCCTGCCCCCCCCCCCACCATACGTGTACTTCGTAAAATGGAAGAGTTATTTTCTTCAATCAGTATGTATGCAATGAAAATACCTTCCACATACATAGTAAATATAGGCTGATGCAGCGCAATCAAAAAGGCAGTACAAAGCAGCGTGATTATGTAAAATCTTTTATCTCTCAGGGAATAAAATGTCAGCATGACGCATATAGGGCATAATACCAGACTAAACATCATTTCTGCTGCCGACATTGTGAAATAGATCATCTCGCACCATATTGAAGACGAAATGTAGAAAAGTGAAAATGTGAATGAAGAAAATTTACTTAGATCATTCCAGTAAGATTCTATCAGGTATAGCCAAACAAAATTACTCAGAACCAAAAAAATGATAGAAATAAAATTAGCGAAGAATACATTAAGTTTTAAATCACCTAATTCAAATAAATACTGCAATAAAGCATAACCCCAACGTCCCTCACTTGGATTCCATACTTTATTAAAATGAGAACCGTCCATCAAGTAGGTATCAGTGTCCAATGAAATATTGAAGTTGAAAATTCTTATTCCATAAATTGACAACGCAATAACACAAACAAAAATAAGAAGAGACTTATTTCGCCTGAGAAACTCATAAAAACTAAAAACTGTATAAACATAGGCTGAACTATTGAATGGCTGGTTATACATTTTATTTGTCATGCACGTCAATTCCTCTACTTGGTTTGATGTTATCTCAAAATTTATTATATCATGTTACGCTATCATCATACATACTAACGGTATAGTGAGTATGCAGAACAAATTCTGAAGGAACATAGCCTTTGCCGCAAAATCAACGTTCCCGTGATACATCTGACACAGCACAGCAGTAACACTTGAACCGGGCATCGACATAATGAGAATTAGAACAGCTTCAATTAACGTATTACTGCTCAAATGTACAAATTTGAAAATCACACACAAAATCACAGGATAACCTATCAACCGTATGAATGTGCAAATCCATGCGTCTTTATTCGTGAATAATTCTCTTCCGCTTTCACGCGCTAATGCCATTCCTATCATCACCATTGAAATCGGCGTTGTTATTCCTGAAAGATAATTTAACGGTGACAAAATAAAATACGGAGTTGAGATTCGCCCAAAGTAAAATATGAGGCTTAAAAGAGTTGCAAAGTTTATGCTGCTGAAGATAAT
The DNA here is from genome assembly GCA_905235395.1 of uncultured Synergistales bacterium. Lineage (GTDB taxonomy): Bacteria > Synergistota > Synergistia > Synergistales > Aminobacteriaceae > JAFUXM01. The sequence goes on along the minus strand of CAJOLN010000102.1, from coordinate 6,977 downwards.
TGATTTCATGTTTATTTTTTCCGCATTGTGATTCGGATTATCTCGGCTTATCTCAAGTGCTCCAACAGTGTATATCGTTACGTTGAACGCAATGTTGAGCATGACGGACAACGCTAAACCTTCATGCCCGAAGATCGCAAGTGCAATCGGAAAACCCATGAAGCCCGAATTAGTGTACGAACATAAAAATGCCCATACCCCTCGATAACTCTTATCGACTTTGAGAAGTATCGCAATGTAACGCGCAATATACATCATCAAAGGGAAGCCAATCAAACCAGCAATGATTATTATTATGCTGTCATGAATGAACGCAGGATCATATTCTTTCTGAACCAGAGAGACGAATATTGTAGCCGGTAATGTTATCTTCATAAGCAGCAAAGAGAAATACGAAGACGCATCTTGTGTGAGAATGCCAGAACGAATAGCGATATAACCAACAGCTATTAAAATAAATAAGCTGACAAGATTTGAAAACACCGTAAAAAAATCGAGATTCATAAAGTAACACTCCTTGTGTAAAAAAAAATTCACAGCCATATTTTAACGACTGAGGGCATATTATAATCACTCAGTAAGAGAATCACGAAAGGAAAATAAAATTACATAATGCAGATAAAAACGCCGGATTACATTTACGCGAAGTTCTTTATGAAAGGTGAAGCAACAGATGAAATTGATGAAATGCCCAGAGTATTGCCAAGACAAATTCACGGAGACAATATTATTCATGTTCACGATGATAACGCAATGAACTTAATCCTTCCTGAACAGCCGGAAACTGACGGTTTGCTTCTCGCGACAACAAAAGTATCTGCCTCAATGAGATTCGCTGACTGTGCACCAGTTATGATTTATGGTGAACGCTGGGTAATGCTCCTTCACTCCGGTTTCAAAGGTACTGTGCTGAAAATAACGCATAAGGGATTAGAACTCGTGAGGAAACTTTACGGTGATGATTCGGTGAGTGAATCATTTGCCTGGATTGGGCCATGCATAGGACGCGATGACTATGAACGTGACGCTCATGAAGAATGGAGCATAAGGGGCATGAAAGAATTTCACCGTGAGAATTATGATGTGAGAAATGAGAAAGTATTTTTTGACTTGGCTGGAGAGATTGAATCACAGCTTGTTGATTCTGGAGTTACGGGAATGAACACATACAGGGATTCGAGATGTTATTCATACAGACGCGGAGATGTTCACGAGAGAATGACGTTGTATGTAAAAATGCGAATATAAAAAGAGCCTCCCCTTGTGAGGGAGACTATGAAAGAATTACGAAATTACTTTTTCCTGAATGCCATTAACGCACATAAAGCAAGTCCCGAAAGACCAAAGAGATTAATGCTGCATGAACCTGATGATGAATCTTCAAGCTCAGACGATGTCTCTTCGCTGGAAACTTCTGCCGTAACGTTTATGTCTGTTGTCTCAAGTTCCGAATCGCCATATGAAGCTCTTGCGCACACTGAAATTTCACCATTCACATAATCGCCTGGCAGAATGAATGTACCGTTATCAGAAACTTCTGCACCTTCAACAAGTTCATCATTCACGTAGACTTTAACATTTGACACTTCAACAGTCTCTCCGCTTTCGTCTGTCCATTCACCTACTTTAAACGTCAGAGGAGTTCCTGCTTCTGTTACGATGTCATCATCAGTTTCTTCATCTCCGTTTATCACGAACAGTTCAGTATTGACTGTGCTGAATGCATTATCATCGCGAATGACAAGTGCACTGCTCTTCACTGCGCTGGACTTTTCCTGTTCTTCTGCGTTTATGACCATTTGCATAGTTACGGTATCAGTTCCGCCTTTATTCTTGGCTTTAATCTTGAATGTATACGTTCCAGCCTTCTTAGGTGTACCGTATATCTCGCCGGTCTTCTTGTCTACTCTTAGTCCTGAAGGCATACTTCCTGATTTGTACCATGTGATTGGATCTGTTCCTTCTGCCTCTAATGTGAATGAATAAGGCATACCGACGACACCATCAATGAGAGCCTGTGTTGTGATTGCAGGTTTCTGAGGCTTAATTGTGAGAGTGATACTCTTTGTTACTGAGCCTACAGAATTTTCTGCTTTTATCTTGAACTTTATCCTTCCTGCTTCAAGTGCAAAACCAGAAAGTTCACCTGTCTCACTGAGATTGAATCCTTCAGGAATCTCATCATTCAGGAGTGACCATGTGATTGGAGTTGTACCAGATGCTTCAAGCTGTACGGTATACATGTTTCTTGCGGCTGCATATGGGAGTTTTGTTGTTACGATTTTGGGCCTCGTAGGTTTATCTGGTTCTTCGCCTGCTCCTGATCTTGCATACGACGGGTTATCCGCAATGACAAGCGTGAGTTCCTTCTCAACATAACCGTTATGTGAACCCAAAGCTCTTATCGTAAATGTGTATGTGCCGTATCTGGTTGGAGTTCCTTGAAGCAATGTTTTACTTCCTTGCTGAAACAGATGTAATCCAGGAGGAAGGATGCCTTTAACAGTACTGACTGTATATGGAGAGCTTCCGCCAATGACGTAATCATAATCACTGTAAGGAACGCCGAGTTTCCCTTTTAAGAAGTAGCCGTAACGGAATGACATGTTTGGATCTGGGAAAGGTCTGTACGGAGGTACTATGGCAGGGGATATATAGACTCTCAGATTTTTCAAAGCATAGCCGTAATCGCTGTAGACTTTTATTGTGAAATCGAATGTACCTGATTCTTTCGGAGTTCCTAGAAGGTAGATATTCATTCCTGAACGAACTAATATCAGTCCGCTGGGAATATCACCGGAATACGTAAATCTGTTGATTGATGGTCTACCTCTTGCTATCACCCAGTCGATGTAATACTCTCCGACTTTACCGTTCATGAGCGTGTAATCAATGTACAGTTCAGGGTCCGGAATATCATTGCCGATCGTGATTGTGAAGGTTTTCTCTGTTGTGGTTTCAGGATTTCCGACAAGATTATACAGCTTAATCGTGAAAGTATATGTACCTTCTCTCGTGGGAGTTCCTGAAATCGTTAATGTGCGTTTGTTTCTGCTGTCATTGACATCGATATTCAGTCCGTCGGGAAGTGATCCGGATTTGAGCTTCCACTCCATGCTCTTTTCCGTGCCTTCCGCTGTTATCGTCTGGCTGTATGCTTCGTTGAGCCTTCCGTTTGGGAGAGTGCTGTTAGTCGTGATTACAGGAGGTTCATACACAGGAATATATGCATCTTTGGTTGCCGAAGATGAAAAACTCGAGGCATTGACTTTGAAATAATATCTTATCGGCATAAACGATGATTTACCTTCCGAAGTATGTTGAACAGTTCCGCTTATGAGTCCTGTCCTGCTGCCGATGGCTAAACCTGGAGGCATTGTTGATTTGGAATAGCTTGATGCTCCTGACGGTATAGTACCTGTGCCTCTTGACCATACACTTACATCACCATTTGCTTCACACTGGAAGGTGTAATACTGGCCTGCGACAGTACCGGAATCATTAGGGACTTTCGTGATCTCTAATTTCCTGATTGTCAGCGGAACATCTTTTGTCGTACTGCCTGCGTCATTTTTTGCAGTGATGCTTATCGTTATAGTACTAGGATATGTGCCGATATTAGAAAGATCTCTAACCGTTCCTGTGAGTAATGTCTCACATATTCCGTTGGAGGGAGAATGTTGATTACTGTCGCAATTTAATCCGTTTGCCTTCGAAACAGCACTGACACTGAAGGTAACAGGCGAATTGCTCTTTGCGCTGAGTGTTGCAGTGTAATATTGTCCGACTATGGCATCAGGCAATGATGATGTTATGATTTCCGGCTTATTCATTGTTCTGGGGTCTCTGTAACCGTTGGTCTGGTAATACTGATATGTATCCCTGTTCGACATCTCATAATGCAGATGCGGGCCTGTTGAGTTGCCTGTACTGCCGCTTAGAGCAATAACATCACCTCTGTTTACACGCTGGCCGTTCTCAACACAAAACGCACTGAGATGACCATAAAGCGTTATAGTTCCGTCGTCGTGCTTGATTTCAAAATATTTCCCGAAACCACTGTTACCCAAATCTGCAAGACTCTGTACAATTCCGCCAGCAGGAGCAAGAACTTCTGTGCCAGTCGAAACAGCAATATCAACTCCCGCAGGTTTCCCGCCATACCAATATCGGCAAGAGTGTGGGCTACCACTGCTATAATAATACGTAGTAGTGAGGTATGTATGTCCAGGAACGGGCCAGCCGAACTCCTCAGCTGAACTCTGAGCAACAAACGCAAGCAACAAACACATAACCAGAGCAATAAGCCCTGAAAACTTTTTCTTACTCATGAAATTTTCCTCCTTGTTTTTGATTCATAAAATTTCCGAATGACAATTTGCGCATTTCAACATAACTCATTCCCTATGGAGGCTTCTCCTCTCTGCCTGTACGCCTGCCACGAAGAAGATGAACGATATACATCACTCTTCCCCCTTTGTACTATCTGCGCCTTAATCCAAACGCAACCACAAGACCGGCACAAAGAAGATTCATATATGAGCTGCACCCTCCTTGTGGTTTTGGCGGGACATCTCCGCTTAAAACTTTAAGCCCAAATGTCTTCTCGGAAACATCAACATCATTGAACGCGGTTATCTTGATCTCATAATCTCCAGCTTCATCTGCCTGACCTGTGAGTAAACCCTCTCTGCTCAATGCTAATCCTGAAGGAAGTTCTCCAGCTCTCCATTCAATGACTTCTGAACCTGATGCTGTGAACTGGAATCTGTATGATTCACCAACGCGTGTCTCTGAAAGTGAAGTTATCGTGATTGACGGTGCAATTCTGTCGTCTGGCCTGTATGTCGTTATCGCCTTGATACATGCATCATAAGGCCCACCCTCTATGTACTTGCCGTCCTGCCACACTGAAGGCACTTCTTCTCCTTCAGCAAAGAAACTTTCTCCTTCATTCACAGATGCATTAACATATCCGTTTATACTGGCTTCTACTGCTGTGGGATATTCATAATCCGAAGAGAGTTCCATTTTTATGATCACAGAGTAATAATCTCCGTCGTACAGGCTCACAGGTGAAGATAAGTCTATCGTCTTATAACCCGCATAAGGAATTTCTCCGCTCTCTAATACTTCTTCTGCTTTACCTGGATCTGTCGGCCTTTCCTTTCCGAAGTTATTCACAAAAATCTTGTACTTCACATTGTTATCTGTCGTGTAAAATGTAACGCGCGTTAAATCTTCATTTCTCTCTGACCTGAATATCGCTGCTGACCATGAAGGGCTTATGTTTTTTGTGTTGCCGTTATCGTCATGCTCATTGATGACTAAGCCTTTATCATCTGATTCATTCTCTGCAATGTCTTCGCTCTCTTCTCTGACAATAAAGACATGTGCGTACGTCATACCTGATTCACCATTCTGACTTTCGGACTGTGAATATGACATCCAGAAGTAACCTGAATCTCCCCAATTTGATCCCCGTGAATTACGCACAAGCCACGCACCATTTTGAGAAGGTGAGTTCCTGAAATTTGAGGCTGGATAATTATCGTCCCATCCGACAAGAATAGCAGCATGATTATATTTACGCTCTCTTGATGTGGAATAGAAACTGTGATGAATATCATCATGACCGTCTGGGGCATCATTGTAACTAAAGTAAATAGCTCCATTATCCCTGATTAACCTTTTGATGTCCGAAGAACTATAGTCCTGATTCATATCATCAATGTAGCCAATCTTAATAACGTCTTCTTCTTTGACACTGATTCAGACTTTCTTGAAATCACTTGCAGTTCTGCCGTTTAAGAATGCCTCTATCTTTGCGTTGGAACTAGCAGCGTCATTTCCTGCCTCAGAATATTTCATATCAGCTTCATTCACTGGAGAAAGTCCTCTGTTTAAGAAGTTTCTTACTTTATCTGCGTTGCCTTGTTTGTTAAGAATTGCAGATGAATTCTCAGTATAATACTTAGAACTAGGATCTCTATATACGAACCATGCAACATGAAGTTCGGACAAGTCAGGTTTATCGCCCAGTACCGTCATCTTCTGTGCCTTATAGTTCGCCTCAAGTGCTCCTATTGATGCAAACACCCAGCACGTATCATAACCGCCCTGATCCCTTGCCTCTGGAAGTCCGAACTCTATCCTGCCGTCAAACGATACAGGCAGGTCATCAGCAGCACTTGCATTCACACTTGATGTTCTTGGTGGATTATTTCTGAGATGTGAAGTGTCTATAGGACTTGGCAAAGCACCATATGATTCTGTACTATCATTCCTCCAGTTTTCAGGGTGAGCTAACCAGTCAGCAAAATCTGAATCAAACTGAGCAGTCTTAACCTCTGGCTGTTCAAGGTCCCATTCGCATATGAATCCGCGTTCAGTTCCATTATCTGAAACATCATTCCATTTCCACGATGAACTATTCAATTCTGAAATTGCAAGAAATACACCTGATCCGTCAGGCTGACCTGCTGCGAAATCCTGATACTGCCTCTCGAAGACTTCATCAGTTACCCAGTGCCACCAACCTGATTCATTTGCTCGTGCTCCAAGCCAGTAAGCATCAAAATTTGTATCAGAATTACGGAGCAATCTTTCAATGAATTCCTGTTCTTCATGGCTGGTTATAGTTACGAGATGTCCGCCGAGTGATTCACATTTAGCTTTTGCCTGTTCCCATGTGAGATTTTCATCGTAAATTTGATATCTGTGATTGTTCCACGTGATGTCAGGTGGTATATCTGGGTTTGCCTTTCCTATTTGTGGATATGCACTTGGCCCTATGTTTGGCCATGTGTTGCCGGAGAGATGAAAATTATCGGAGAGTGCATCAGTGGCATAACCTACAATTCCGCCTCTGTATGTTCCGCTGAGAAGTCTAACGTCAGCAGTGCAATTCTCGATTCTGCCTTCACTGATTTCTCCTGCAATACCGCCAGCGTAATTTCTTCCTGAAATATCGGCAT
>CAJOLN010000101.1 GCA_905235395.1 uncultured Synergistales bacterium | reverse complement strand
TTATACTCGGTGCATCACGCTGGGTAGTGTTCAACATTCCGTTACTGTTCGTGATGAATTATATCTTTGGTATGTATGGCATAGTATGGACGCAGGTAGCTGCAGATATTATGATGGTGATTGTGTCGTTAATTATTTACCGTGAGTTCGCGAGGAAAATAGATATGCACCCTTCATCTGGCGTGTGAGTGTTGGAAGGGGCATGTTATTCTTTATCGTAAGAGAGTGAGAACATTATTTGCTGTCTGGTTAGCCTGAGAGAAAACGCTTTGGCTTGCATTGAGCATAATGTTAAGTTTTGTGAAGTTCATGTACTCTTTTGCCATGTCAGCATCACGAATCTTACTTTCTGCTCCCGAAACATTCTCATGCATAACAGATGCAGCCGATATACTGCGTTCTAGTCTGCTGATTAACGCTCCGACTTTCGCGCTCTGAGATGAAACTTTATCTGCTGCCTCGTCAATTACTGTTATTGATTTTGCTGCTGATTCACGGCTTGAAATGTCAAGAGTGTCCAGGTTAAGGCTTCTTGTTGACATATCACCTATGCCGACGTTTATTGATTCTCCTTCGTGCGTTCCTGAATGAATGTTCAAAGAGTTATCTGATATGTGAACTGTTGAATTATAACCGTGAGCTGTGAATGTGAAATTTTTGCTGTTGTCATTCCATGTCGCACTAATGCCTGTCATAACATCAAAATCAATGTCGATGTTCTGATTTATCACGCCAGCCGCACGATTGCCTGTTGTCCTGATATCATTGCTCAATATTTCATTCGTGTGTGCATTGGTGATCGTTATGCTGAATTCATTTTCTAATGCTTCCTGAATCGTATTGAGCGATAATGCATTCAATATATTTTCGTCACCAGAAAACATAATTTTTCCCTTTTCGCCGGCGATTGCAGAACGCACAATCATAGTTCCGTCTACAGCTTCAGAAGCTAAAGTGCTTCCTTCAACAAGAGTAACGAACTTCATTGCGTCATCGACATATTTTGACTGACCTAGATCATAAGCTATTGCATTATTGAGTTTGCCTGTTACATTGTCCAATGTGTCATCTGCATACAGTGTAACGTTTGCTGTCCTGCCGTCACCTTGAATGAGTGTGATTGTCTTAGGTTCATTGAGAATGAAATTTCCATTTTCATCATAAAAATTAGCGAGTTCACGAAGAATCAAATCACCAGACGCGATATTATGTGCTGGTATGTATTTGCTGATTAACTTAGAACTTTCAAGAACATCTGTATTAAAGATGATTGTCTGTCCTGCTCCAATGCGGCCAGTTCTTCCTAACTCATTGAATGCTTTGGTTCTGCCTGTGTTGTCGTCAAAGTACAGTCCGTTGTCAATGTTCAAAGTTCCTGCTGCACCGTTCACACCTCCTCCGATTGAGGCAGCACCGCTTCCGCTTATAGCATTGATTCTTCCGCCTGTTATGGTGATATTGCCTCCGTCACTGTTGAGACCTCCTCCGATACCTGCACCGTTGAGGCCTCCTGTTGCAGTTATATCGCCGTCTGAGATAGTGATATCTAGTCCTGTATTATCGCGGCCTCCACCAATCCCTGCACCGTTGATACCTCCATGAGCATCGATAGTTCCTCCGCTTATGTTAATCGTACCGCCTTCACCCTCAATACCGACTCCTATTCCGGCTCCTTGTTGTCCTCCTCTTGCAGTAACAGTTCCTCCGCTGATATTGATTGTGCCTGCTGTTGCGTGAGAAGCTCCTCCGCTTGAACCACCTCCTAAGCCTGCTCCTCGCTCACCGTTGCTTATGGCAGTAACAGTTCCTCCTGTGATGTTGATTGTTCCGCCAGAACCGCCAGAACCTCCGCCTATACCTGCTCCGTTGCTGTTACTTGTTCCCGAAACAGTTCCGCCGTTGATGTTTATCACTCCTGCGGACATATGACGACCGCCACCTATACCTGCTCCCATTCCGGTGCCTATACCCGTAACAGTTCCACCGTTGATTGTGATAGATCCAGCATTCTCGGTAATAGCTTTTCCTCTGCCTTCATCAGTAATGTAACCGCCACCGATACCTGCCGCATAGTTTCCACCTGTGGCTCTAACAGTTCCATCATTGATTACGACAGTTCCAGCACTCTCGTCCCGCTCTCCTCCTATGCCTGCTGCATAATTGCCGCCCTGAGCAGTAACACTGCCTCCGTTGATGATTAGCGTTGCACCTTCAGGGTTGTATATTCCGGCAGTATTGGATGATGAAGCCCTTGACGTTATAGTTCCGCTGTCTATCGTTACTGTTCCACCTGAAGTATTCTTTATCAATCCATTGAGTGAACCATTGCCCTGAATCGTCAGACTACTGCCCGCAGATAAAGTTATGCTGTTCTGTCCATAGGTCTGAGTCGGAGTTCCCAACTTATTGGTGCCATTCAGAGTGAGAGTGAGATTTGAACCTTGTCCTATGGTGATATCGCCGTTAAGCGTGAGATTCGAGATTGTCAGATTGACAGTTGCATTGTCTGCAATTATTATCTTCTCGTAATCTCCTGCTAACGTTCGAGTTTCACCGTCATTTAATGTTACTGTGTCTCCTGCTGCTCTTACGTTGGGAGGAATAGCGGAAGTATTTATAAGTAATTTCCTAGATTGGGGGGTGGGGTATGAAGAAGAGGCTGAACCTGTGTTTTGAGGAATTGAAGTGTTATCGCCAGTTGATGAGCTAAACGTGTCATCATCTGATTCTGGTTTCCCTCCGAAGAGACGCTGAAAACCTCCTGCCGAATCATTAATCATGAAGTCATGCGAAGACCTTATGCCCAGCTTGCCGGTATCCTTGTTGAAATACGCTTCATAGCCTGTACCGTAAAGAGTATTTCTGTTAGCGCGAGTTGAAGGGGAATTCATGAAATCTACAAAGCCCTGTGGAGTTTTGAAATCGCTTGAGTATATTGTGGTCAGAATTGTAACTTTTTCTTTTGTCTGTGAATCAATGATATCGAAAGTATACGTTGTTCCGTCTCTTGTACCAGGAGCAGGATCTATCCACGATGCAAAACCAAAATTCTTTACTGCTTCTCTCATAGTAATTTCGTTGCCGTCAGAATCATAATATAAATTGCCGCCTTCAACGCCTATGAAAGTATCATACCTTGCTTCCTCGTGAGTCAAAAAAAGTTCTGACTTCTGAATCTCGGACTGCCCAGCTTTCGCCTTTATGCTGATATCGTAATTGCCCTCTGCTGATACTCTATCGCCTGATTGATTCAATTCATTGATTTGACCGTTCAGTATCACGTGCATATCTGAGTCTGAACTGCTCCATAGTGCTGAAGCATTTCCGTTCAGCAATTTCTTTTTGTTGTATTGCGTCGTGTTTGTTATCCTGTCAATTTCCTGACGTATTTCGCCGAACTCAGATTGTATTGCGGCACGGTCTGACTGTGTCAATGTGTCGCTTGCAGATCGTACAGCAAGTTCTCGCATTCTCTGAACAATTGATGAGATACCCTGAAGTCCTCCTTCTGCTGTCTGAAGCATACTCATTCCGTCCTGCATGTTTGATATCGCTTCTTCAAGACCGGAAATTTCCCCGCGCATACGTTCACTGATTGCGAGACCAGCAGAATCATCAGAGGCAGAATTGATTCGGAAACTGCTGCTCAATACTCTTACCGTTTTGTCAATCTCTCTGTTGGTTCTGTTCATTTTGTTGTAGGCTGACTGAGACATTGATGTAGAATGTGCGAGACTGTTGAAACCTACAGCCATACACAGCACCTTCTTTTGTTACAGCAAATATGATGTTTGTGAGGAATGCTGCTTGAACTAAAAATGAATCCATTCATGTTTACACCATCCTTGAAATGCATATTTTATTTAGTCTCGGAATATTTTGTATTATAGTTTAAAACATACATAAGTTACGTGTTGCTTGCGGTCAAAAACTTTAGGTGATATTCTTTCAATCAAAATATCAATCACAGTAATAAAGGAAGGTATATCATTGTTACAGTTTAAACATGAAGACAGAGGATATAATTCTAACAGTGAAAACATAACTCTGCATGAGGTCATCAAAGCTCTTGGCCTCGACAATAAAAAGGTAATCGCCGCAAAATTCAACAGTGAACTCTCTGACCTCTCTCGAATCGTAAGCACATCAGGTGAAGTTGATGTAATCACAATCGATTCACCAGAAGGATTAGAGATTCTCAGACACTCAACAGCTCACTTAATGGCTCAGGCAGTTTTGAGATTATATCCAGGCTCACACTTTGGTGTAGGCCCGGCTATCAAAGACGGATTCTATTATGATGTTGACGTTGCAGGAACAATCACTGAAGACGACTTGCCGAAGATAGAATCGGAAATGAGAAAGATTGCAGGAGCAGGCGAAAAAGTTTCACGTTCAGACATGACGAAAGAAGAAGCGTTGAAGTTCTTCCAGAATGACCCATACAAGACGGAACTCATCACAGATATTGATGCTCCAACTGTATCAGTGTATAAGCAGGGAGAATATGCAGACCTTTGCAGAGGCCCTCATGTATCTGATGCCTCGAAGATTCATAACTTCAAACTGCTCTCAATTGCCGGTGCATATTGGCGCGGTGATGAACACAACAAGATGCTCACGAGAATATACGGAACTGCTTTTGCGACTCCCGATGAACTGAAAGAATATATTCGCCGAATGGAAGAGGCCAAGCTCAGAGATCACAGAAAGCTCGGAAAAGATTTAGACCTCTTCAGTCTGCATGAGGAAGGTCCAGGTTTCCCCTTCTTTCATCCAAAGGGAATGGCAGTCATGAACACGTTGATTGAGTTCTGGAGACGCGAACACATCAGGAGAGGTTACACTGAGATTAAGACACCTCAGATTCTCGACCGTGAATTGTGGGTACGTTCTGGTCATTGGGATCATTACAGAGAGAATATGTATCTTACTGAGATTGACGAGAAAACTTATGCGATTAAACCTATGAATTGTCCCGGAAGTATTCTCGTCTACAAGACACAGTTACGGAGTTACAGAGACCTTCCCATGAGGCTTGCTGAACTCGGCTGCGTTCACAGACACGAAAAGAGCGGTGTGTTACATGGCCTAATGAGAGTGCGATGCTTCACGCAGGATGATGCACATACATACATTGAGCCTTCAAAGATACGCGAAGAAGTAACTGCAATCATGGAGCTGGATAAATATTTTTACACGAACGTCTTCGGATTCAAATACACAGTTGAACTCTCAACACGACCAGATGATTCAATGGGCACAGATGAGCAATGGAACGAAGCAGAGAATGCATTACGTGAAGCACTCGAAAGCACGAATACACCATACACGATTAATCCCGGAGACGGAGCATTTTACGGCCCTAAGATAGATTTTCATCTTGAGGACTGCATAGGCAGAACATGGCAGTGCGGAACAATTCAGTTAGACTTCCAGCTTCCCGGACGCTTTGATGTTACGTATATCGGTGAAGACGGTGCAGAACATACGCCTGTGTTGATTCACAGAGTTGTATTCGGAAGTGTTGAGCGTTTCATGGGTATTCTAATTGAACATTACGCAGGAGCATTCCCGTACTGGCTTGCACCAGTTCAGATTAAGATTATCCCGATTGCTGATTCACATCTCGATTACGCTCGTGAACTTCAGAATGCATTCATGAATCAGAATTTGCGTTCAGAGATTGATACTCGCTCTGAGAAACTCGGAAGGAAGATTCGTGATGCACAGATGCAGAAGATACCGTACATGCTTGTCGTTGGAGACAAGGAGAAAGAGAATCACACTGTAGGAGTTCGTGAAAGAACAAAGGGTGATTTAGGTTCAATGAGTCTTGATGAGTTCATGAA
>CAJOLN010000100.1 GCA_905235395.1 uncultured Synergistales bacterium | reverse complement strand
ATCTTCGGGAGTGAAGAACGCTTTGATTCCTGAACATACAGTGCGTTTCTCATAACCTAAATCGAGTTCGAGCTTGTAGAGTTTCTTTGAGCGTGGTATTTCTTCAACATTGATTACTCGTGCAACTCTCATCTCAACCTTTGCGAATTCATCAATCGTTATTTCTGGTTTCGTCTCCACTTCTGGCAATTTCAATTTCTCCTTTCGTTTTTCATCGTATGCTTATGCTTTCTGCCATTCATTTACGTCTATTCTGGGGAATAACACTTTTGCTTCTCCGATTCGATTTCCAGAACTATCACCCCATTTGAACAAATCATACTGACACTTCAACGGATTATCCTTCAGGCCAAGCTGTGAAAATATCTGCTCTGATGTATCCGGCATGAAGGGAGCGATTAACATTGCAGACAATCTCAATGCCTCATATAGATTCAGGAGAACATGATTCAGCTTTTGTGATTCGTTTTCATCTTTGGCTAACTTCCAGGGCATGGTCTCATCAATGAATTTGTTTGAACGGCTTATGAACTCCCATATTGCTTTGAGTGCATCATCGAACGCGTAATCATTCATGCATTCGTCAACACGCGATAATATTTCAGGTGCAAGTCTGCTCAAGTCAGAACTCGAATCATCACATGAAGGTACAATTCCGTCACGATAACTTTTTATCATTTGAAGTGTACGATTAAGCAGGTTGCCTAAATCATTTGCTAAATCGCTGTTGATTCGTCCAACTAATGCACGCTCTGAAAAATCACCGTCATTCCCGAACGGAACTTCACGCAGAAGAAAATATCTGAATGGGTCAAGTCCATACTCTTTGACCATTGCGAACGGGTCTACTACGTTGCCTTTGGTCTTGCTCATCTTTTCACCGTTATATGTCCACCATCCATGTGCAATGACTTCAACGGGAATATTCAAACCGAGTGCAATAAGCATTAGCGGCCAAATCACGCAATGAAATCGAATTATGTCTTTGCCGACCATATGACGAACATCAGGCCACCATTTATTGAATCGTTCAGGGTCATCAAGATAGCCTATTGCGGAAGCATAATTGATTAATGCATCGAACCATACATACACAACATGCTTTTCATCACCTGGAACAGGAATTCCCCATTTCAATGATGTTCTTGATACTGACTGATCATGTACTCCGCTCTTCAGGAAGCTCATAATCTCGTTGTAACGTATCTTCGGCATGACGGCTTTAACATGTTCCTCATAAAATTTAATCAGTTCAGGAACATACTTTGACGCTTTGAAAAAATAACTTTCCTCTTCCATTATCGTCAATGGTCTTCCGCAGTCAGGACACGTTTTGTTCTCGCCCATTGCATTCTCAGGTACATACGTTTCACATGGAACGCAGTAATACCCTGAATACGTTCCCTTGTATATATCTCCCTGATCAATAAGTTTCTTGAACATGGCCTGAACCGTTTTTATGTGGCGTTCTTCGGTCGTTCTAATGAAATCATCATTGCTGATATTCAATACCTTCCACAAATCTTTAAAGTTCTTGTGAATTTCATCAACCAGTTGCTGAGGTGTTATTCCTTTTTTCTCTGCTGCCGCCTGAATTTTTTGACCGTGTTCATCTGTTCCTGTCAGAAAGTGAACATCATATCCCTTCATGCGCTTGTATCTCGAAATCGCATCACATGCTATTGTCGTGTATGCATGTCCTATATGCGGGATGTCATTCACATAGTATATCGGTGTAGTTATGTAGAATGTCTTCAATACGTTATCCTCCTTTGATGTTTGTGCTTATAATATCACCAGACAAAAATTTTTTCGGAGACTGTAACAATGAATGCAATAACAAAAGCTGCTTTGATATTCAATGCCGTAAAAATACCTTGTGAGTTTTTCATGAAGCTCTGTGATTCATATTCGCCTGATGAACTCTTCACTCATGAATCAATTTTGCAGGAGCTTGGCCTTTCTGAACAACAGCAGTCTAGAATCAAATCACTCATGACAAAAGATTCATGGGCAGAACATGAACTTGAACGCATAGAGAATTTCAACGCGAGATTCATTCACGCAAAAGATTTAGATTATCCTGCGAAGCTAAGAGATTTAACTCATCCTCCAGTAGGCTTATACGTAAAAGGCAATGCAAATATAATTATGCCTTCAGTTGCAGTTGTAGGGACACGAAAGCCAAGCGATTACGGAAGAGTGACGGCGAATCATCTTGGAAGGGAACTAGCGAAGAGGGGAGTAATAACGATAAGCGGAGGAGCAAGAGGAATTGACGCACAAGGTCATCGCGGAACACTTGCTGAAAACGGAATCACGATTGCAGTTTTCGGAACTAGCATAGACAAAATATATCCGGCAGAACACAGAGACTTATTCAACCAAATATTGTACAGGGGAGCGATAATCTCAGAGTACCCAATGAATGCAAGCGGAGAGGCATGGCGTTTCCCTGAGCGTAATCGAATCATTGCGGCAATGTCATCAGCAATCGTAATAGTTGAATCACCAGAAGGAGGCGGTGCACTTAACACGGCTGAACATGGATTCAAACTTCATCGTGAAGTTTATGCAGTGCCCGGATTAATCACCAACAATAATTGCAAAGGCAGTAACAGATTAATATCCAGAGGAGCAAAAATTTTAGCGAGCATTGATGAATTTGTGAATGAATTTGCATTAAAGCCCGAACAATTGAGCTTAGGGTTTGATGATTCAACAGACGGTCATGAAGAAGAGAAAGCGAATGAATCGATTGAACTTGAAAATGACGAGAAGATAATATATTCATTAATTCAAACGCATAATGAGATAACAGCGGATAAACTTGCAGATGAAGCACATCTTGATATTCTAACTGTTCAGTCTGCGTTATTTTCTCTTATGTCTGAAGGTCTGATACATGAAAACACAGGGAGGTATTCAGTGAGTGTGTAGGCAGGTCATAATGTGTCTGGCCTGCCTGTTATTCTTCTAACTATTCTTTGCTGCCCTCACCACATGTTCAGCGAGCACAGAAGTTGTAACTGCACCTACACCGCCGGGCACAGGACTGATTGCCTTAACGAACGGTGATACATTCTCGAAGTCAACATCACCGCATAACTTTCCATTTGCATCAACGTTAATTCCAACGTCAACGATAATGCTGTTCTCATTCACGTAATTTCTCGTGAGCATTAATGCTTTACCTGCCGCCGCAACAATCACATCTGAATGTCTGCAAATCTCTTCTATGTTTTTTGTCTTAGTGTGGCATATTGTAACTGTAGCATTCTGTTTCATCATCATCATTGCAACTGGTCTGCCTATGACCATACTGCGGCCAATTACTGCGACATTGAGGCCATGAAGAGAAATATCATAATATGACAGCATTTCCATAACTGCACTTGCTGTACACGGAGCGAAGCATTCAGACTTACCTGCAAAAACTCCGGCAATATTTGAATCACTCATGCAGTCGATATCTTTTATGGGATTGATATTACGCACAGCAAATTCATCACTCAATCCAACTGGCAATGGACGGAACAACAATATTCCGTGAACATTTGAATCGTTGTTGATGTTCATAAATTCAGAATCAAAATCATTCTGAGAGATATTTTCATCGAGTTCATGAACCTTAACATTAAGGCCAAGAGAATCAAAGCGTTTAATGATTCCCCGTTCGTATGCTAAATCATCAGGACGTGAACCGACACGTATTACCGCAAGCGTAGGCGTAATACTCAAAGTGTGAAGTTCATCGATGATTCGTGATTTCATTTCTGCTGAAACTTCTGAGCCTTTCATTATGAGTGTCATGCTTTCAGTGCCTCCCGAATCTTTTTCAGAATTTCAGATGCCTCACGTGTAATTCTGTCTGCCCAGTAACATGTCTTCCCAACGTACTCAGAATCTTTTATGTACAGGAGATTCACTTTTACGTTCACGTTTGCCAATGCGATTCCAGAATTTGCATTGAGTGCAGCGGCGAGCAAATCACATTCAGCAGTTTTGTTTGATTTTCCTGTGAGAGAATAAGCGAGTTTCATAACCTCAAGGCATTTTTCAGATGTCTCAATCGGAGCTGATGCCGCAGATTTATATGCTTCCTGTAATCTTTCAGAACGTAATGCTTTTTCTTTTTCTGTGCCCTTTGGGAGTTTCAATGCCTCCATAACAGAATCATATGAAGTCATATCCTTTGAAATGCATTCAGTGAGTTCATGAATCAATTCATCTGAACGTTTTTTTGTTTCGGCATTAATTTTCTGATACTCTGCATACTTTTCACGTCCAAGTGTGAGACTGCATAACATAGAGACGAGAGCAGCACCCATAGCACCAGATAGAGCCGCAGTACTTCCGCCTCCCGGAGCAGGAGCAGAAGAGCCGAGTTCCAGAAGAAAATTCCCGATTGTCACATCAGAAATATTTTCGTGTACTATGCTCATCTAGAATAACCCCGTAATCTTTCCGTCAGCGTCAACATCAATATTCAATGCGGCAGGTTTCTTCGGCAGTCCCGGCATGGTCATAATTGCTCCTGTTATTGCAACTAAGAACCCTGCACCTGCTGACAATCTGACTTCTCGAACTGTAATTCTGAATCCTTCAGGTCTTCCGAGTTTCATTGGGTCATCTGAGAGTGAGTATTGAGTTTTTGCCATGCAGACGAGCAAATTATCTTTGCCTAATTCGTGAATCATCTGCAAATCTTTTTCTGCCTGAGGAGTGAAGTCTACACTTTCAGCACCGTAAATTTTCGTTGCGATTGCATTCATCTTTTCTTTTGGACTCATTGAGTCATCATACATGAATCTGAACTCTGAATGCTTTTCACATGCCTCAACAACTTTACGTGCAAGTTCTTCACCGCCTTTTCCGCCTTTTTCCCATACTTCAGAGAGTGCGAATGATGCGCCTAAGTCTTTGCATTTTTCCGCAAGCAAATCAAGTTCTGCTTCAGTGTCCGTTGGGAATCTATTAATTGCAACTACAACAGGTAATCCATATCCCTGAATATTCTCGATATGCTTCTGAAGATTGGGTATACCTTTTGCGAGTGCATTTAAATCCTCATGAGCCAGTTCTGTTTTTTTGAGACCTCCGTGCATTTTTAGTGCTCTCACTGTTGCAACAACAACTACTGCATCAGGTTTCAGTTCTGCCATTCTGCATTTAATATCAAGAAATTTTTCTGCTCCCAAATCTGCACCGAAGCCTGCCTCTGTAACGAGATAATCCGCGCACTTCAAACCGAGTCGTGTAGCCTGAACAGAGTTGCACCCGTGAGCAATATTCGCGAAAGGCCCTCCGTGAATGAATGCAGGGTTATTTTCGAGTGTCTGCGCTAAGTTCGGTTTGATTGCGTCCTTCAGCAATGCAGACATAGCTCCTTCCGCGTGAATGTCATGCACAGTTACGGGTTTATTGTCGTATGTGTAAGCGATAACCATTCGGCCAAGTCTTGCCTTCAAGTCCATTAAATCTGACGCAAGACAGAAGATTGCCATTACTTCAGACGCAACTGTAATATCAAAACCTGATTCGCGTGGCACACCGTTAGCTGTTCCTCCGAGACCGATAATGATATTTCGCAGTGCACGTTCATTGAGATCCATTACCCGACGGAAAACTATTCTTCGAGGATCAATATTGAGTTCATTTCCCTGCTGAATATGATTGTCAAGCATGGCCGCGCATAAATTATGTGCCGTTGTTATTGCGTGAATGTCTCCTGTGAAGTGAAGGTTTATATCTTCCATTGGGATAACCTGTGCGTAACCTCCTCCTGCTGCTCCTCCTTTGAGTCCGAAACTTGGCCCTAATGACGGTTCTCTCAATGCCACGCATGCACGCTTGCCGATTCGATTCAATCCGTCTGTAAGTCCTACGCTCGTTGTCGTTTTTCCTTCACCTGCGGGAGTCGGAGTGATTGCAGTTACGAGAATCAATTTGCCGTTTGGTTTGTCTTTGAGATTCTTCAATACTGACGGAGAAATTTTAGCTTTGAATTTTCCGTAGCATTCTAAATCATCTTCAGGGATTCCTAATTTCGCGGCAACGTTTGTTATTGATTCAGGGTTAGCTGCCTGTGCAATTTCTATGTCGCTTAATACTGCCATAATTCTTTATGCTTCCTTTCATGCTGAGAATTAAACCAGTATTTTATCAGA
>CAJOLN010000099.1 GCA_905235395.1 uncultured Synergistales bacterium | reverse complement strand
ATCAAAAAGTCAGTAAAAGTTACGATATGGTTTAAGAAAGTCAGTAGTATAATTTCCTGCGTTGTGAGAGATAAAAGCTCACAAGAAAAAAAATAAAGGAGATTGATTTAAATGACAAGAGATAGATTTTACCCTATGATGAGAATGATGGATCCTGAGAGCATACTTGATACATTCACAAGAGGATTTGCATCACCATTCTTTGAAGAAAGTTTTGCGGGATTCGGAACGAAAGTAGATTTGTATCGCAAGGACGGAAAAATTTTCGTTGAGGCAGAGCTGCCCGGAATTTCACCTGAGAGCGTTGACCTTCATGTGTATTCAGACAGGCTGACGTTATCAGCAGAGAAGAAAAGCGAGACCAAAGAAGGCGGAGAAGGCAAAAATTATTTCAGGAGTGAAAGAAGCTGGGGGAAAGTTGAACGTGTTATATCATTCCCAGTTGAAGCAGACCCTGAAAGTGCAAAAGCAGGATTCAAAAATGGAGTTTTGACAATTGAGGTTGCCGAAAAGAAAGAAGACAAAGCTCACAAAAAGGTAATGATAACTTCGGAAGCATAAAAGCGAAAAGCAAAACTGATTTTACGCCGCAGTTCTTAAAGAAGGGACTGCGGTTTTTTTGTGCCGTATTGCAGAAGACAATTTACAGTTATTGTATGTATTGCATGTTGTGAAGACTGAACTGTATCATATAAAAACATAGCTTGCTATGAATTTATGCAAAGGAGCATTTAAATCATCATGAAAAATTTAATTGCGCTGTTAATCGTTACGTTCGTTCTCGCATTATCGTCCTGTGTTTACGCTGAGGATAATGCATACACTGTGAAGGGAGGAATATATTACAGTCAGCAGTGGGGATTGTACATAGCAAATGTAATTGAAAAAGACGGAAAGCTGTTGAATGTCGTAATAGATCGTCTAGCGAACGGAAAAAGCAGCAAGGAACTTCACGACAATTATGGCATTAAGAAAGTCAGCACATTGGGCAAAGAATGGTGGGAACAGGTTATGTTCTATGAGAGCTGGGTTGTTGAACATGGCCTCGATTCGATTTCGGGTGCAACAGTTGAGGGAGCATTAGAGACTGATGAAAAAGGTCATGCAGTGAATCCCGATTTGCTTTCAGGAGCGACAATCAATGTGGCGGAACTATCATACGCTGTGAAGAATGCAATAGACGGAAAAACAAGTGACGGCGGTTATACGATGAAGACCGGCACAGCATTCAGTCAGGTATGGGGACTTTACATAGCAAACGTAATTTTCAAGGACGGAAAAATTGTGAAGGTTCTCTTAGATCGCATAAGCAAAACAGGCGAAGACAGCAAAGAGAAATATGACAATTACGGAATCAAGAAGGTAAGCTCAATCAAAAAAGATTGGTGGGAACAGGTCGCATATTATGAAGACTGGATACTTGAACACGGAATCGATGCCGTGAAGTATGACAGCAAAGGCCATGCAGAGAACGTTGATTTGATTTCTGGTGCTACGATTGGAATTGATGATATGACGCTCGCAGTTCAGGATGCATTGAAGCATTAAGGAGCGCATAGATGATAAGAAGAAAATTAAGAAACTTTTTGATTTTATGTTTCGTTCTGCTGAGTGTGTCATTCGTTCATGCCCAGCAGTTCGCTCCAGCAAGACCGTCAGAATTCAATAATGAATCACCCGAAAGAAGATTTGAAGCAAATAACATCATCGTCAGAAGTTTCACGAACCCTGTAACGTTTTCATGCTATGCTCATGTCATAAAGTCTGAAGGCGGAAACATAATCATAGATCCAGGATATTATGACGGAGACCTCAAAGAATACATCAAATCAATCGGCGGAGTTGATATTGTCCTTTTATCACACTGTCATGTAGATCACATAATCGGATTGAATGCACTGAAAAAAGATTATCCCAATGCAAAAGTTTATATCGGAGCATCAGATCTCGAAGGACTGTACAACATCGACATCAACTATTCGTTTGAACGAGTCATAAGTGAACCTTTCGTGATTGAGTGCGAAGTTCTTCCGGCATATGCAGGAACGTACAAGTTTGCGGGACAAAGTGTGAGGGTCATTTCTTCGCAGGGACATTCACCTGGAAGCAGCTTGTATTATTTCGAGGAGGCAAAGCTGTTATTCGTTGGTGATACGATAGCTTTCGGAGGCATACCGCGTTACGATGTACCAAACAGCAATGTACCTGAACTCTTTGAAACTCTCATGAGGGTAAAGACTTTGGACATTTCAGATTCAACAGAGGTATTCTTCGGACACGGAGAACATATGAACTATAGAGATATGCTGAACAGTTACGCAATCTTCACGAAGCCTCTTCTGTTATCCGCAAAGACTCAGAACGGTAATTTCTATCCAATCAGGAATTATTATTTTGACGATAAGATACTTATGATTTCACTTGAGGAGATTGTGAGCATTGCAGGCATGGCTTACTTCGGAAATTCTGACGGAGCAGTCGCATATATTCCGCAGTTCGGAAGGCTGAAGGTTAGAGCAGGAAGACCTGAAGCAGAGATAGATACGTTCAGCATAAACATGAAGGGTTCAGCGCAGATTAAAGACGGGAAAATTTATCTGCCCGGAAAATTCATCGCTGAAATCTTCAGGCCGTTCTTGAAATGGGAATTGAAAGTTGCTCCTGATGTCGTAACATTATCGTATTCGGATCATGAACCTCTCGGAAATATGCGCACGAAATTTCTCAATGATGTTCTGTTTCCTGCTATCGAACGTGAATCGAAAGGGCACATAAAAATTATTCCTCACTGGAACGGAGAACTGAGCATAAGCTATAAGGCACTCCCAACAGTTCAAGAGGCCAAGACCGCACAGATTGCCGTTGTTGTCCCCGAATATTTCGGTGATGCATTCCCTCTTCAACAAATCTTCAAGAGTTTTCCCGTTGGCCCTACAGGACAGGCGCAGGTGAATTTCTTCCGAAGTATTTACGATAAGATACCCGCACTGAAAAATGAAATCGAGAAACAAAATCTGCATGCGATATTCATAGCTACGGGTTATCCTGCATCATTCTTCAGTCATGAGCCGTTAAAGAATCTTCATGACATATCGGGGCAAAAATGGCGTTCAGCGAGTTTCTGGCACAAAGATTTCCTCAAGAATGCCGGTGCAATTCCAATAACAATGCCGTGGGGCAAACAGGTATTCGATGCACTTGCAGACGGTTCACTTGACGGATTAATCGTGAATATCGACAGCGGTTATGACATCAAAGCTCACACTGAAGCAAAATACATCGCAGTATCTCCTAAATTGTGGCTTGGCCATGCTTACCCTATTGCAATGAATAAAGATGTATGGAACAGTCTTTCTGATGATGACCGTAAAGCCATTGAGAGAGCAGCAAATTATTCATATGAACGTCTTGGTGCGGTCATGGATTCAGCATTGCCTGAACAGATACGTGTGTTGCAGTCTGAAGGTGCAGTTGTGCGTATACTGAGTGATGAAGAAGTATCAGAATGGGAACGTATGACGAATTACCGAAGCATTCAGGATAATTGGGCAAAGACGCATTCAGGTGCTCATGAAGTCATTGATGCAGTGAGAATTAATCTTCAATCTGCAATGAAATAAAAAATATAAAAGGGGCTTGCTTATGAAGTCCCTTTTTCTCTCTTGAATCTCTATTAAATTCTCGCTCTTTCTCCGGCTATCCAGACCTTTTGAATATTCCTGATGTCGCTGATATTCTCTGTAGGATTGCCTTTCACAAGAATTAAATCACCACGATAACCTGAAGCAATAACACCGCGATCTTCAAGATTGAAAGTTTTCGCAGGAAGTGAAGTTGCAGATACAAGAGCTTCAATTGGTGTCATTCCTCCGTCTACCATGAGGTCAAGTTCAGTGTGCATTGATTTACCATGAGGAACAAAATTCATCTTGTTCGTGTAATTTGAATCTGTTCCGGCAATTATTCTCACTCCAACTTCACGAAGAGTTTCAAAGTTCTTCTTCACGAATGAATAATCTGCTCCTCGTTCAGGCATCATACGTTTCGCTGCTTCTGACATTCCCTTATCCATGAATAAAGTCGGAACTGCTGTTAAATCTTTCGACTTCATTTTCTCTATCAATGGCTTGGGCAGAAGTTCACCTTGAGGAAGATGATGAAGCGTATCAACTCCTGCATCAATGGAAAGTTCATATGTATGCACTGAAGTTGTGTGAACGTGAACCATTTTTCCGCACTCATGGGAATATCTCACAATCTCACGGAGAATTTCAGGAGACATTGCTTTTTTAGCTAACGGAGGTTCTGCAAGTATGACCTTGATGTAATCTGCTCCCTTTTGAATCTGTCTGTCTACCTGCGTCTTAACATCTGCAACACTGGACACATAATTTTTCTTCATGTGTTCGGCTGTTTCTTCGTCCATTGCTTTCAGCATGAACTCTCCCATTTCCGGCACTATTGTTTGATGACAGCTTCTTATGTCCGTTAAACCTTTCTGATTTCGCAGACTGTTTATGAGTTCGTCTGAACCTGTAGCCATATCAAGCATGGTTGTAACTCCATACTTTGTTGCCTCATATAGATTCTCAATGCTGTTAAGGTGAATGTGAGAATCAATAAGTCCCGGCAGAAGTGTACAGCCTGTACCGTCAATCACTTCTGAATCTTTAACTTCATCACGAATAATTCCGTCTTCAAGAAACACATCATGAATCCCGATTATCTTTTCACCATCGAAGACATTCGCATTTTTTATGACAGTCTTCATTATTTTCTCCTATTTGAACGGCAGTTGCAGATACGAATCATAAATTCCTCCGCAATGAATCACATGAAAACCTTTGTTGTTGGGTTTCACAGCAGGAGGGCCAGGCATCATAGATCCCGCTTCATCAGTTGCACTCACCACAAGCCTTAATTGTTCACCTGGATACATAATTATTCCTGTCGGGTACATATCAATCTCAATGGAAACGATTTCACCTGCACTCAGCTTCTCGTAACGATCAAAACTGTGATACGGAATTTCATCGGTCGATTTCGTTTCATCAAGATGACGCATAGATACTCTCAGTCTTCCAGTGCTGCCCTTGTATCGCAGTATGCTTGCTCCCTTGTCGGTGAGGTCATAATTCTTCGCACAATGATTCGGAATCGTGAATTGCTGTACCATATTGCCATTTTTATCGAGCTTATGCAGTCCAACATATACGTCCATATCATCATGGCCTTCTGCCTCAACCCACAGCTTTAACTTAGGATAGCCGACAATCTCTGTGCGCTTATCGAACGTATACAGGAATGATGCAAGCGTAACAGGGCCTTCACTCGCATACTTCACGGAGCTTTCATTTGATGTTTTATCGTCAAGAAGTTCCTGCGTTTTTCCGTCCAGATACAATTTTCTGTACTCAACTTCACGAGGCGGGAATGTTTCTGCTTCTATTGATGTCTGGTTATTGCCCTCGAAATCATGCAGTGAATAACGAACAACAGGTGTATTCTCCCAGCCGTTATTGATGCCCTTCAGGAAGTGATCGAAAAATTTTCTACGGTCTTCAATATGTTCAGGCGTGTAGAAGTCAGGCCATTCTTGAGAGTCATGAATACGAAGCCATTTCTGTCCGTCAGGAATTGCTCTCCATGCTCTGAACGTTCCCATTGTGTGAAGTGTATTGCTGTAACTCGCTACAACATATACAGGGCATGTAATCTTTTCGGACTTTGCTGTTTTGTCCTGCCATACAGGGTGATTCGCAAACGGATACGCAAGACCTTCAGCGGCTACGTCTTCAGCTTGAACAGGTTCACCTTCATGAACATGATTGATTTGAATTCTCTGCGTAAAACCTATGTCCGTTATTCCTCCTCTGCTCACTAAATCACGATATGCATCGCTCAGACCTTCTTCGGGATTTATTGCGGCCAAGTGAGGAGGTTGTTCTGATGCGATGAACCATTGAGAGAATGCGAGATATGATGTTCCGCTGAGAGCAACTTTCCCGTTGCACCATTCCTGAGATGCAAGCCATTCGATTAAATCATAACCGTCTTTTGCTTCATGTGATCCAATCATGAAGATGTCGCCTTCTGATTTCGTTATGCCTCG
>CAJOLN010000098.1 GCA_905235395.1 uncultured Synergistales bacterium | reverse complement strand
ATGGCAATTGTCGTAAGCTCAGAGAATGTTGAACGTGTAAAATCATTCGCACTCTCCGAAGATGTGAACGCTGCCGTGATTGCACGAGTGAATGATTCAGGACGTATGCGCATGACGTGGCGGGGAAAGGAAATCGTGAATCTATCACGTGAATTCATCAACAGCAACGGTGCAGAAAGACACATAAACATAATTGTGAATGAACCAGCAAATGAGACGCATAATGATTCGCACAAGGATTTTAAAACAAGAATGCTTGATGTTCTTTCAGATTTGAATGTATGTTCAAAGCGAGGACTTTCAGAACGTTTTGATTCAACTGTTGGAGCACACACGGTATTAATGCCTTTCGGAGGAAAATTCCAGAAGACACCTTCGCAGGTCATGGCCGCAAAAATTCCTGTTGGGATTGACCGTGAAACTGATACATGCTCGTTAATGTCTTGGGGATTCGATCCGTATATATCTTCGCGTTCATGCTTTGACGGTGCATATATTGCAGTGATAGATTCAATTTGCAAAATCATTGCTTCAGGAGGAGATTTGAATCATTGCTGGCTGACGTTCCAGGAATATTTTGGCAAACCTGAACATGATTCGCAGAAATGGGGATTGCCATTCGGAGCACTGCTTGGAGCATTGAAGGCACAATTAGATTTTGGAGTTGCGGCAATCGGAGGAAAAGATTCAATGAGCGGATCATTCATGAGTTCTGAAGGTGTGAATTATGATGTCCCTCCAACGTTAATATCTTTCGCCGTCTCAATCACAGATGTTCATGATGTCGTATCTAATGAGTTCAAACGTTCAGGTTCACGTGTCGTTATGCTTCAGCCTTCGTATGATGACAGAGGCATACCCAACAGCAAATCACTTATGAAAATATTCAATGTGATTCGTGATTTGAATTCACGCGGAAAAATTTTAGCCTGTCATGTTCCAACTAACGGAGGAATAATATCATCAATCTTCAAAATGTGTCTTGGAAATAATTTCGGCTTTGAGTTCTCATATGACGGTGATGTATTTAATGAAAGTCGCGGAAGATTTATCGTTGAACTTTCAGATGATGAAATGATTGATGATGCTGTTGAACTTGGCCATGTGATTGATGAACCTGTGATTAAATTTGCAGGTGAGACCGTGAACCTTCATGACGCAGAGCAATCATACAATTCGACACTTGATAACATATTTCCAGTTGAGACTGATGAATCATCAGTGAAAATTCCAAACGTGAACGTGAAAGACAATCTGCCTAAGACATTTTACACGCATAAACCGGAAGCAAAGCCTCGATTCCTTATTCCTGTTTTCGCTGGAACTAACTGCGAGTATGAAACCGCAAGTGCAGTTAATCGTTCAGGAGGCCAAGCAGAAATATTTGTAGTGAAGACATTAACGCCCGAACTCATGAAGAAATCAGCAGAAGAATTTTCACGTTCACTCAGAGAATCAAACGCACTCGTCTTGCCTGGAGGTTTCTCAAATGGTGATGAGCCTGACGGATCTGGAAAATTCATCGCGATATTCTTACGCAGTCCTGAAGTACGCAATGCACTTGAAGATTTGCTTGATGTCAGAGGCGGATTAATCTGCGGAATATGCAACGGTTTTCAGGCACTCGTGAAGACAGGCTTGCTTCCCTTTGGTAAAATCTGCAAACCTGAAGAACTTAATGCAACATTAACGTTCAACCGCATAGGCAGACATCAATCGCGAATCATAAATGCAAAGGTAATATCGAATCATTCTGCATGGTTCATGAAATATAATATCGGTGATGTATACTCAATGCCAATTTCACACGGCGAAGGAAGATTCGTATGTGATGAAGCCGTCTTCATGAACTTAATGCGTAACGGTCAGATAGCAGCACAGTATGTTGACATTCAAGGCAATCCCTCAATGAACACCCGATACAATCCTTCTGGATCATGCTATGCTGTTGAATGCGTAACTTCACCTGACGGCCGCATACTCGGCAGAATGGGACATGCAGAACGCGTAAGCTCAGGGCTGTACAAAAATGTTTGCGGAAATTATGACCTGAAATTTTTTGAATCAGCTTGTGAGTATTTTATGAGAGAATGATTTTTACGGAGGTGTATATTTTTTTATGGAACGTAAAAGTGTAGAAAAGTATTTAGGCAGGAAAGTAGAAATTACATTAATGCCTGACGGACACAAATCTGAAGGAGTGCTGCTTAAATGTGAGGACGATCACATAGAAATCGGCAGAGAACTTTGGGTTTATCAAATGATATGGGGAATTCGTCCGCTCGATGATGACCCAGTTATCAAACCTGTTATTGAGGCTGATGAACCTGAACCACAGGAACAAAAGCAGGAATCTGAACTAGGAAAGGCAAATGTATCACGTGAGATAAAATTTCAGGGAGAACTTGATGATTATATTAACGAGATAAAATATGCCGCTGAAGAAACAACATCATTAAGCACAGAATATGTTCGCCGTTTCAGGACAGCGAAGCCCGATAAGATTCAGAATGCCGCAGAAAAAATATTGTCGCAGTATCAATATGCAGTGAAGGTAAACGAGAATAAACCATACTCATCAAGAATGACCGACATATTGAACTCATCACGTCAGTTATGGAAGGCCAATCAAAACAGCGTTATTGCTTCAGAAGTTTATGCTTTCATTCTTCACATTATCGGTGAGAATACAAAGAGTGTTGATATCTACATGAGTATACGTGATTTCAGAGCTGCATACATGACTTCATCGTCAGCATCATCAAGAATGAACGCGTTAGCCTGTATGATAGTAACTGAGACATTAAGCCCCGAAATTTTTTCTTTGTTACTGAAGTCTGAACCTAAGCAGTTAATTTCGATGTTAATCTGGATAATTGAGAATGCCGCCGAAAATAACAATAACTCAAACGAATACCGCAGCATGTGTTTTGCATATTGTGCGGCGGCTGCAAATTCTGTTCTGGGTTTCTCATCATGGGCAGATAATGAGAATTTATGCTCTCAGAATAACATTGATGCATTAAAGCAATGGCTTATGTCCCAGCCTTATGACGATGAACTGATGAAAGAAGCATTGAGCAGGACAGCGCAGACTTCAGGCATAAAAATTGAGACAGCAGTTGAACGTAAAGACTTCAGCAAAAAAATTTTTGACGGCGAGATAACCTACTTTAACCCAAACAGAGATAAGCTGTACGGCTTCATAAGCTGTAATGAACTTGAGAAATATAATGTTCCTCTTTCATCTGAAGGGTGCATATTCTTTCACTTGAATCAAATTGACGACAGAGACCTTAGAAGAAAGATATTAACCGGCAAGAAAATGCATCCCAAATTCAGAATCACGTTCAGGCTCGGCAGTAATGGAAAAGGAGCAGCAGCATTTGAAATACATTCTAAAGTTTCAGGAAATTCAAATGTTTTTCAGGCAGGTATGTTGTCTGCATTATCTGAAGAAGGAGTTATTGAGTTCTATGCCCGTCATCATACTCCGCCGTTCGGGAAGGTACGCGCTAAGGATAAAGAGCTTTACACTTTCAACGACAGCAACATAACCGATCCTGTACTTGCAGTATTTCTTGAGTACACTCCTAATGTAGAAGATCATCCTGTCAGGTTTGTTAAGACCACGAAAGACAACGGAAAGATTCAGATTCAGAATATAGAATCGGCAATTCCGTTCCCTGATGAAAAGATACAGGCATGGACACGTGAAGGTCTGATACAGAAGGCGGGTACGAAAATAAATCCTGAATCTGAATCAGATGAATATGCTTCGGCCCCTGAACTTGAAGAACTGATTAACCGTTCATATATTCCTCTTGAAGTTTACGTTTCAGAAGAAGATGATGATTCTGCTCAGGAAGAAATCAAACCTTCAATACTCGAAGACAGACGCGTAGATACATTCAATGAGCTGCCAAAATTTTTGCAGGATAAGATTATGAACACGTCAGCAGCGAACACAGAGACGGCAAAATTTTTCACGGATAATTTTTACAGCAAGGGACATTATATCGAAGTCAGGAATAACTATCTCTATCTTGTCAGCAAGTTCAATAAAGATAATCTGAACCTCACGAATTCAGAACGTGCAGAAAGATGTTTTATCATGGCTCGTTATATCTACAATTTCTTTGCTATGGCTGATGATGAAGACATAAGATTTTATTCTCCTTCCGAAGAGGATAATATTAGAATCATGGCGTATAAAGGACTTGAATACCTTCTGTATTCTGAGCTTGACGGTACGCGTAAAGACATTTCAAGATATGATACTGCACGGCGTTATTGTCTTCTGAAACTTGCGGACGAAATCAAAGAGGCAGGTCACATAGGCGAGAATAACATGTGGCTGAGAATTTACGTTTACTCATATTTCATTAACGGACTAAGACATGATTCGCGTTCTGGGAAATGGACAGCACAGAGCATATCGCTATCAGGCAGCAGTCTTCTTGATTGCAATGATTTCGATAAATTCTTCAATGGTCTTCTCACGCTCGCATACGTAACTGGAGCTAAGTTATTGAATCTGACTCTCAAAAGTGTACTGTACAATCTTGAATATTCCGGTGAACTCTTAAACCGTCTTGGCCTTGACGGAAAGGTATACAGAACCGGCAATGCGGACACCGAAATTCAAAAATGCTTTCAGGATGCGTTAGAACAATATGAGAAACGCGAAGACATTTCGATTCAGGATCCTGAAGTGATATTCTCGCCTGGCCTGTTGAAGATTCTTGATGTTCAGGCGGCAATAGTGAGGCTCATGAAAAAGGAACTTCTTGTTATACTGGGCACGAATGAAAATAAACTTGATGATGTACTCAGGCGAAAGAATCCGATACTCAACAGTGAAGAATATAACAATCTGATTGAGAAGACGAGACGGAAATATAATGCTGATGCCGGACTTCTTGATGTTCTTCCGATAAGCATACTGGGTGTTGTGATGGGGCAGTACTGGGCGAATTCATTTGCGAAATATTTCGGGGATAAGCCATACGAAGGTTACTGGAAGGAAAAATTTTCGATGTTACAGCACGTTCGTGATTCAGTGTTTCATGCGCACCCTGAATATCTGAGCCGAGAAGATATTGAATCAGTTAAGGGGATATGTCTTGAGATTACGGAGTGTCTTGGCCTGAAGAAATAGAGATTGCAATTTTAGGGGAGCGTTAATGACTCCCCTGTTTTTATTCGTTAATGTATGCTTTGAATTCGTGGTGTGCAACTCTATCTTCTTCTGGAGGAAGCTGCATATAATCACCGTAAAGTGTTCTTAGAATTTCATCATATCCTACAGGTATATTATATATTTTCCCTTCAAATTCAGCATCAATGAACGAATCAAATGCTTTTCTGCTCACAACTATTTGCTGAATTCCCAAAAAATTCCCAACACGTTTTGTATCCTCATGCATATACTTTCTTGCGTTAGAATTCATTTTTTTTGCAAAATAGTTCTCAGGTATAACGAGAAAAGTCAATATCTTCATGAACATACATAAAAAAAGAACACTGACTTTTCTAAGTATATTTCCTTTGGGAACAGAGGTAATAGCTCTAAATTGTAATCGGTAAAAATACCAATAGAACTTTTTGCAGCAAAACATTCTTTTCAGTGCTTTGTCATCATTCGGTGCATTGTCCCAGCAGAAAATATCAACATAGATATTAGATTTCCATTTATCATCGTATAAAATAGTTTTCGTATCTAAAACTCTACCGCAATAACGTTTATATTCAGGATCATTTTCTGGAGTATTGAAACGATAGCGTGTGTTGTATTTATTGAAGAGTTCCGTGAATTTATCGTAATCAGGTCTCAGCATCATAAGATCAATATCATCGTCCCATGGGATGAAGCCCTTGTGCCTAATTGCTCCTATGAGTGTTCCTCCTCCAAGACAGTAATTTATTTCGTGTTCATCGCAGAACTTCACAACCACATCAAGAATCTCAAGTTCAATTCTCTTCAGGCCTTCAAGGTCAAGCTGTTTCATCATGTAACCCCTCAATGAAGACGCAAAAAGCCCTGTTCCCGAGAAACAATATTACTCTCGAAAACAGGGCTGTAATTTTCAGATATATATTGAATTAACGCATAATTATAGCTGTGA
>CAJOLN010000097.1 GCA_905235395.1 uncultured Synergistales bacterium | reverse complement strand
AATGATTCTGCCTTTCTCCGTGAGAACATGCCTTCCCATATCGACAACCAGACCTCCCATTGTGTGATGTGTGCTTGGTGCGAGAAGTCGAATAGTCATCACTGTGTTATCGAGGTCATATGTGCTCACGTCATAGTTGCCTGCTGAATCTCTCTTCACGTTTCCGACTGTCCTTGATGCAATTGCTTTGCCAACATCAGGGAATTCTCCGCCTGTCATAACTGCATTGTCATAATCCCTGATTGTCTGCTCGACAACGGGTCTGCCTTAACGCCGAGTTCATTAAAGAGTTCAGGAAGCTCTGAAATTTTTCGTCTGTAGTATCTGCCGGGATAATCTCCTGTTTCAGGAAGCTGTGTAGGAGCAGGCATTTTCTGTTCAGCATTGTAGAACTCTAAGAATACTCCTTTGCTTCCTTTGTATTCCATTCCGTTTTTGAATTCAGCGAGTGAAAGCACATCACGTTCTGAACCTTCATCTACAAATCGATGTCCAGTGTTCGGACTAATCCAGCAAGCATAGTTTCCGCCTCCGAATGCAAGATTACCATTATCGACCCATGAGATCGGCATTAACTGCGTGAACCCCATTCCAGTTGATGCTGCTCCGACACTCTCTGCCATTTTCACTCCATCACCCTGAAGAGATGATCTGTTAGTTGTCTTCGTTGCTGTTGAGATGTATTCAGGAGACCAGTAAACATTTTCACCGACAACCTTAACGAGATTAGCAGCATAACCGCCTGTTGAAAGTATTACGCCTTTTGCCGCGAGTGCAGTAATTTCTGTTCCGTCATAACGTTTCGCTTTTACGCCTACAATTCTTCCGTCTTCTTTGATGAGTTCAGTTACGGTTGTGCGAAGCATAATTTGATTTTTGGGGTTAGCTTTGAGGAATGCGTTTACAGGTGCAACAAAGAATGTTCCCCAGCGTCCCGGATAATTTTCTTTCACTCCGTCTCCATTGGTATCAACTTCTGCTCCTACGAACTCATTCTCACGATACCATAGAGCACCAATTAACGTAGGCTGTGTATCCTCATGGAACGTTGAACCCATACCTTCAAGCCATTCTTTGAGACCCTGCGCATTTTCGATGAATTGTTTCACGAGATTCACATCACCGTATATCCATGTCTTACCGTCAGCACTCCGTCTTAACCCTCCGTAGTATGTCTGAAAAATATGAAGGTTAAGCGTTGAGAATAATGTGAGCTGATTTTCTGGAATTCCTGAATCAAGTTTAGGCTGTGCCCACGCAAGATAGGCTTTAATCTCTTCCTTCAATTCCTTTAAGACTGGAAGATATTCAGCGTGAACACCATGCTTTGAAAGTTCAGCGGCATCACCTGCAACGTATTCATTAGTCTCATAGAAATTCACATCAAACGGTTCTTCGTTCCAGTTCAGAATCATCTTCAGCTCATTAATGCATCCCTGTACACTTTTGACCTTTGGATATTCCTGACCATTGAAAGCATATATTCCTGTCTCTGCGTCAAGATTTTTCGGATCCCATACGAGATAGGGCATTACGCTTTGATACTGTCCTCCTGATACTAATGTGTTGCCTCCAACTTCCGCATTCTTCTCGATGAGCAGTACTGTGTTTCCGTACTGTGCTGCCTGAGCTGCTGCCGCTACACCTGCTCCGCCTGCTCCTACGATAATTACATCGAAATTAACTTTTATGGGTGCTTCGGGTTTATGCTCAACTTTTGCTTCCATGAACGCATTCATGTTTGTGCAGTCTGCCAATGCTGCCGCAGAATTCACAGCGTTACGAAGTGCTCGTGTTGAGAATGTTGCTCCGCTCACTGCATCTACTCCTGAGCCATTAGCCTGAATCATTTCGGGAATCATTATGTTGAACGCAATATCTCCGACATGTGCGGTCTCAGCGTGAGAGTCTACTTTGATTGATTCGATTTTCTCTGCGCTGAATTTCACAGTTACTTTCACATGACCGTTATAGCCCATAGCCTCTGCTGTATATTCTCCGGGCTTGAATGAAACAGGTGCATTATTATTTTTCTGTTGACCTTTTGCCTTTGAGAGTGCATCTTCAACAGCTTTAACGATTCCGTCTCTGGTCATAGTAGCACCACTAACAGCGTCAATCTTTGCTTCAGACTTTCCGATTAATTGTCCGCCGTAATTCTCGAACTGAGGAACACCGAAAGGCTGTTCACCAGGCCCTTCAATCTCAACGTTGGTTATCTTGCTTTCATCAACTGTAACCTTCACTTTGATTTTTTGGTTCTCACTGTAACCTTTGCCTTCACCCTTATATGTTCCGGGCTTGAATGAAGTTACGGAATCATTTTTTTTCTCTCCTGCACTAGCTTTTGAAAGTGCATCTTCAACAGCCTTAACGATTCCGTCTCTGGTCATAGTAGCACCACTAACAGCATCAATTTTCGCTTCAGATTTTCCGATTAATTGTCCGCCGTAATTCTCAAACTGAGGAGCACCAAAAGGCTGTTCACCAGGCCCTTCAATCTCAACGTTGGTTATCTTGCTTTCATCAACTGTAACCTTCACTTTGATTTTCTGGTTCTCACTGTAACCTTTACCTTCACCTTCATATGTTCCGGGCGCGAACGATGCAGCAGATGATGACGCAGATAATACCAAGCATAACAACACAAGAATACAAATACGTTTATTCATATGAACGTCTCCTTTGTATGTAGAAATTTGGAATATCGATATATTACCAGAAAATGAAAAAAATTTTTCACATACATGAATCAACATCACCGATAACAATCTGTAATCATAATAAACGTTTCAGCGCGTCCTGTGCGTCAGTATATCCTTGAGCCGCTGACTTCTCGAACCATTTAACAGCCTCTGATTTGTTCATAGGAACTCCGAAACCCCATTCGTATATATGTCCAAGATAATATTGTGCGGCAGCATGACCTTGTTCTGCGGCTGGAAGAAAATATTTTACGGCTTCACAAAAATTCCCGTCATTCAAATATTTCATACCCAATTTATATTTTTGCGTTGCTATACTCTCTTGTTCCTCTTGTGGCTCTGCTTTGAGTTTTTCTTTTTCCTGAGTTTGATTTTCCACCTTTGAATCTTTTTTCCTCTTCAATATTTTTTTCAGGCTGGGGAATGCCCATAATGCAACCGCGAATAATAATGCCGCTATAATTTTTCCTAAGAACTGCTTTACCCCTTCGTTTAAAATTTCAATTATGTTTTTCATGCCCGTCTCCCGTTTTTATTTTTGGATACGAATATTCTAATTGTTCATTGAGATTTTTTCAGTTCGTAAACCTTACACCTTTAATCTTGATAAATCTTGTTGCATATGTTATCCTTTCCGCGTTTCAAAATTGGTCAGAATGGAGAATTATCTTATTGAGACTTTCATCAACAGCTCGATATGGTCTTCGCGCAATGTCGGATCTGTGTGCGAATTCCAAAAATGAACCTGTATCTGTGAGTGATATTGCGAATCGTCAGAATATCCCTGTGAGTTATCTTGAACAATTATGCGTTAAACTTCGCAGAGGAGGTTTGCTTGAAAGCGTCAGAGGTGCACAGGGAGGTTACATGCTTGCACGTCCGGCAAAAGAGATAACGATTGCTGATATTCTCTCGGTATTGGGTGAGCCAGTCATATTTGGTTCATGTCAGACTGAAAAAGGCTGTGAGAATGCGATTAAATGTCCGACATTCAAATTATGGCGCAAGGTTAAAGGTTCAGTTGATGAAATTTTAGAGACTACTACACTTGAAGACATAACAAGCGAAACGATTTCACTTCTCGAAAGCATAATACCTGACCCTGAACGTGAAGAGGTCAGAGAACGAGCATTGAAATCAAAGGAGGTATAACCATAGATTATGTTTGTATATCTTGATCACACAGCAACAACACCAGTAAGCCCCGAAGTATTGCAGGCAATGATTCCGTATTTTGGTGATATATTCGGAAATCCTTCGAGCGTTTACTCATTCTCAAGGAAGAGCAGAAGTGCAATCGAGAAAGCTCGCAAACAAGTTGCAGATGCACTTAATGCTGATACATCAGAGATATTCTTCACGGGTTCAGGAACAGAAGCAGACAACTGGGCATTGAAGGGTACGCTTGAGAAGGCCAAGATAGCCGGAAAGAATCACATCATCACAACCAGAATTGAACATCATGCAATACTTCACACATGCGAATATCTGAAGAAGGTTGAAGGTGCAGACATAACATATCTTCCAGTGAACTCTGAAGGAATGGTTAGCGTTGAAGATGTGAAGAACGCGATCACGGATAAGACTGCAATCGTGTCAGTGATGTTCGCGAATAACGAAGTCGGAACGATACAGCCCATAAAGGAAATTGGTGCGTTATGCCGTGAGAGAAAAATTCCGTTTCACACTGACGCAGTACAGGGAGCAGCACATTTAGACATTGACGTTAAAGCAATGAACATTGATATGCTTTCGATGTCAGCACATAAAATGTATGGGCCTAAAGGAGTAGGAGCATTATATCTGCGTAAGGGAATGAGACCTGAGAACTTCATTCACGGAGGAGCACAGGAAAAAGGCCGCAGAGCAAGCACAGAAAATCTTGCGGGAATTGTTGGGTTCGGAGAGGCAATAGAGATTCTGAAAGGCAGACTGAATGAGGATAAAGCAATAAATTCATCAAGACGTGACAGACTGATAGCAGGAATACTTGAAAGAATCCCTCACGCAAAACTTAACGGTGCAACAGGTGATAATCGTCTTCCGAACAATATCAACTTCAGCTTCATAGGTGTTGAAGGCGAGACATTACTACTTGATCTCGATTCAAAAGGTATATCGGCATCAACAGGGAGTGCATGTTCATCTGAAAGTTTAGACCCTTCACACGTACTGCTTGCACTTGGCCTGAAGCATGAAATGGCTCACGGTTCACTGAGATTCACAATTGGAAGACTCACGACAGATGAGCATATAGACTATCTGCTTGAAGTTCTGCCTGAGATAGTAGCGAGACGAAGAGCAATGTCGCCATTATGGGAAGATTATCTTAAATCGATAGGAGAGAAATAGAATCATGGCATTAGATTACAGTCAGAAAGTTATGGATCACTTCATTAACCCTCGAAACGTAGGCGAAATTGAAAACGCTGACGGAGTTGGTGAAGCAGGAAACCCTAAATGCGGGGACATCATGAAAATTTATCTGAAAGTGAATCCAGAGACAAAAGTTATTGATGACGTGAAGTTCAAGACCTTTGGCTGTGCGAGCGCAATAGCATCATCGAGTATGGCAACAGAAATGATAAAGGGACGCACAATAGAGGAAGCATGGAACTTAACGAATAACGCAGTAGCAGAAGCTCTTGACGGTCTGCCTCCGATAAAAATGCATTGTTCAGTTCTTGCGGAAGAAGCAATTCACACAGCACTGAATGATTACAGGGAGAAACATGGAATGCCTGTTATCCCAATGGAACATCACGAGGATTAACACTCATAAAGCTAACGATGAAGAATGAACCTGTAAGAATTGCACATGTAATCGGCAAAGATGTTCACGGAGGATTAGAAGCCATTGTAATGGATTACTACCGGAACATTGACCGCAGTAAAATACAATATGATTTTCTCATAGATGAAGATTCAACAAGTACATTCATGAAAGATGAGATACCAGGTTTGGGCGGCAGGGTAATAATGATTCCTCCGTACCAGAAGCAATTTAAATATCAGAAAGTACTTCACAAACTCTTCACTGAGAATCATTATCCGTTAGTGTATTCACATCTTAATACTCTTTCAGTGTTCCCGTTATTCGCAGCATGGAGAGCAGGCATACCGATTAGGATTGCGCATAATCACAGTACAGCGGGCAAAGGTGAACTCATGAAGAATGTCATGAAGTATTCGCTGAGACCATTTGCAAAATTATTCCCAACGCATTTATGTGCATGTTCAAGACTTGCAGGCGAGTGGCTGTTCGGAAAGCGTGCAATGAATTCAGGACGTGTAACGATATGGCAGAATGCGATTAATGTATCAAAATTTGCATACGATGAAGACGTGCGAAAAGATGTACGCAGAGAGTTAAATCTTTCAGATAAATTCGTAGTCGGTCATGCAGGAAGATTCATTCATCAGAAGAATCATGATTTCCTGATTGATATATTCATGGAAATTCATAAACGCAGAAGTGATTCTGTTCTGCTGCTTGCAGGGAATGGGCCGTTAATGGAAACCATGATAGAAAAAGTGAATTGCATGGGAATAAATGATTGCGTGAAATTTCTCGGAAGTGTTAGTAGCATGGAGAGATATTATCAGGCAATGGACATATTTATTCTTCCGAGTTTTTATGAGGGACTTCCTGTCGTTGGAAGTGAAGTTCAGGTTTCAGGTCTTCCGTTCTTATGTTCGGATGCGGTTACGAGTGAGACAAAATTCTGTGAGAATTTGCATTTTATGTCGCTGAGTAAGAATGCAGGTGAATGGGCAGAAGAAGCACTGAAGATGTCAGAACCATACGCAGAGATATGCAGAAAGAAGCAATCGAACACGGCTTTGATATCAAAGCACAGGCCAAGAAGATGACACGCTGGTATTGTGATCTTCTGAAAATGAAAATATCATAGCTTTGTGAAATCAATAAAATTCAACGCTTGAATAATGCCCGATTCTTTCTTCAGCAGGAGGAAATTTCATGAAATCACCGTAAATCTTCTCAAGAATAATCTCTGCTTTGCGTGGCCCGTAAAATTCATAATTCTCGAACTGATACCTTTTTAATGGAAGGACTTCATTCAGTTCGAGAAATTTACATCTTGAACTCAGAAGAGCAAAAACATCATGCGTGTCAGTTATATTTTCATGCGCTGAATTTTCACGGTCTTTCTGAAGTTTTGCCAGCCTGATTGAGAGTTCTTCAGGTGTGATTAATCCTTTTTCCTTGCGACGCTGAATGTACGCAGAATTTTCATCGTTGCGGTAAGAATTTAAATCACATCTTCGTATTTTTCTTGCCATATAAAGATCTACGCTGACCCCTTTATGAGAATATAAATTATCCTGAGGAAACAATGAGTAGGTTGCATTGGTGTGAAGGTCTTTGATGTGTGACCATGCGTGAAAAAAGAGAGGTTCTGATTGTGCATCCTCAAGAAAAAAATCATCAGGGAGTTCTGCTCTCAGAAAGTTCATTGCCTTATCATATGAATCATCAAATAGCATTAGATCAAAATCGTCATCCCACGGAATAAATCCCTTGTGTCGAACAGCTCCCAATAAACTTCCGTAAGCAAGCATATACGGAATATCGTGGCGTTCTAATATTTCTGCAGCACACTTCCCTGCTCTGAGCAGAATATCCTGAACTCTTTTTGTGTCTACGTGATGATTCATAATCAAACCCTCCAATCGATGAGGCTCTCTATCATGTCGAGATCATACACAGGAATATTATGCGCATCCTTAATAGTTTTCCGTTCAGCAAACGAATCATCAATGAAGATTGCAGGTTTATACTTTAGAAAATTTGATTTGTTTTCTTCGTGCGGAATTACTATTATTTCATCAAAGAGGCCCTCACAAATCCTGTAACGCTTTAAATCCTCGTGAATATCACCGATATGTTTCGATAAGAGATAAATTTTCCTGTTATTTTCTTTTGCCTGATAAAGGAATGCAAGAAGGAGAAGATTAACCCGTTCGTTTACGATAAGAGTATCATCGTAGTCAACGTAAACATGTTCATAATATACATTAGTCTTATAAGAACTATGAAAAGCACGGTCAAGCGTAATATCTATTTCATTGTCTATAATAGATAATACCCCCCCCCATTAGCATATTCTGCGCAAAATGTAAAGAGTGTAAGCATAGGAAAATTGATACCAGAATTCCTTGATACTCCCATAGTGCCAGGAATTCTCGGTGAGATTTCCATAAGCATATAGTCATTGTTATTATTGCGCCTGAGCTGAAAGAACCACGCCCCTTTGAATTTAAGTCTGCTGTTGATGTGATTTGCAATCTCAAGAACTCTTGAATCAGTGCTGATACTTCTTGAACGTACACTAATTCCTGTCCTGATTCTTTCTCTGTCCCGGAGTTTGACAACACGCAAAGTTCCATCAGAATCGGTGAAGCAATCAACGGTGTACTCCATGCCTGGCAGAAACTCACAGATTATGAGATCATGATTTTCTTCAAGTGCTCTCACAAGATCTGACATGTTAGATATTTTCATTGCTCCCTGAGATCCTTGACCTATTTCAGGTTTCACGAAAACGGGAAAATGATCGACATCATTAACAGAAACATATGTACGTGGAATAAAATCTTCACCGGCAAAAAATTCGTAGGTTGCCTTTTTTGATCTGCATAGTTTCGTAGTGAATTCATCTGTTATGATTACTTGAGCAGGTATTTCACTTGCATGTTCACTCAGAAAAACACTTACGCTGTCATGTGCAGGATAAATGCAGTCTATTTTATGCTCAAAGATTTTTTGATTCAGGAATTTCAGAAAGTCTTTGTGATCTATGTATGGAAAACCTTCTATTAACTCTTTGAAGACAAATTCTGAATGATCACTTATGCTTGTTCCTCCAATGAGTTCAACAAACTTAGAATATTTCAGTGCATTGACTATCTCAAAAGATATTTCGCTTCCTGCTGGAAAGATTAAAACTCTTTTCTTCTTCACGGAATCTCACATCCTTTCTAATGTGATATTTATTATATCAGAATAATTTTCTATGCTAAAACTAGAAATTGAACGCAACGGTTAAAATATAATTCATCAACCAAATTTTCACTTGTACAAAAAATTTTATACTTTCAGGAGGATTTGCTTTCATGAAAAAATTTTCTGTTGCGTTCACTCTTCTGTTTCTCATGCTCTTTGCAGGCACATCATTTGCTGCTGAAACTGTCAAAGCGTATACGACAATGGAAGAACCGTTAGCCAAAGCGTTATTCGATGAGTTCGAGAAGGAAACAGGCATAAAAGTTGAATGGGTACGTCTCTCAGGAGGAGAAGCAATCGCGAGACTTGAAGCCGAAAAAGCAAACCCACAGGCATCAATATGGGTAGGCGGAGTAGGAACTCAGCACATCGAAGCAAAATTACGCGGATTATCCACACCTTACCGTTCAAGAGTTGCAAACAGTATCCCACCAAAATACAGAGACCCCGAAAATTATTGGACAGGTCTTTATGTCGGGCCTATAGCCTTCTGCATGAACACAGAAAGAGCTGCGGAACTTGGCCTTGATATGCCGAAGAGCTGGGCAGATTTACTCAAACCCGAATATGCGAAGAAGGTTCGTGTTGCACACCCAAGCACATCAGGAACAGCATACAACATGATAACGACGGTCATACGAATCTACGGAGGCGACGAAGATAAAGCGTTTGCATACTTCAAGGAACTCGCAAAATCCGTTGAACAGTTTACACGTTCAGGTTCCGCACCTGGAAAGTCATGTGCACTTGGTGAAATTCCTGTTGCGATTGGATATTTGCATGACCAGATAAAACTTCAAAGGGAAGGCGCAAAGATTCAGATTGCAATTCCAGAAGACGGAACAGGTTTTGAGACTGCATCAATGTCGATTCTCAAAGGCGGCCCAGACCCATTAAACGCAAAGAAGTTATATGACTGGGTACTTGGCCAGAAAGCTATGGATATTATCGCAAGCTGGTACGTTATCCCTCTCTCAGATAAAGCTACTCCAACAAACACAGGCTTCTCTCTATCAAGTATGAACCTCGTCAATCAAAATGATCAATGGGACGCGGCGAACAAAGAGAGATTACTTGAACGCTGGAACAAGGAAATCTCAACAGCACCAGAGAAATAGTAAGTGTGAAATAGAGCCTCTCGCTTGAAATTTTTCGGGAGGCTTTATTTTTTGCAAAGGAGGTATGAACTTGAATAAACGCATAATTAACTTTCTGCTCATGATGTTGTTCGTGCTTCTCGTCGGAGGATGGATATATACGAGTGTCCGCGATGAGTTCATGAAGCAGTCAGGAGCATCACAGCGCAGGACAGTTGAGACAGTAACGGCAGGTTATCCGGCTGAACCTGAAGACATTGACGGCTGGCTTAAACGTCTTGCTGAAGAAGCGAATGTGTATCGTGTAGCATTCATTGATGAAATTCCAATGCCAGGCGAAAAGCTGTCTAAAACTCCTAAAGGTGATTCAGAACTCGCAAAGTTAGTTGAAAATTCCGCAAGTGATTCTGAAATCTCAAAGGGCTTCGATAATGCAGCATACGAAGAAATATACCGCAGTTCTCACAACTGGACTGTAGGCACTCAGGAAGAACAGGCATTATTCTTTGCACCAGCAATCAACTCAAGGACACATGATATCGACGGAGCATTAATCTTCTCATTCAGCACTGAAAGCGAACAGGGATTCATGCGAATGATGAATACATTATTTTTCGCGGCTTTCATACTGTTTGCTGTCGTGATATGGCAGTTGATGTTGAGCAGAGACCCTATTGTAGGATTTGCACTCGCGGGTTTGTTCCTGATGACATTAACGTTCGTAGCATATCCATTGTTCGAGGCATTGAGATTATCATTCCTTGAGAACGGGAAATTTTCACTTTCAATCTGGAAGGCAATTCTCAATTCCGAAGGCTATATGTCTGCACTATGGGGAAGTCTGAAGTTAGGGTGCTGGACGGCAACATTCTCAACGATTGTAGGATTCTTATTTGCGTTTGTTGTATCGAGGACAAATGCACCATGCAAGAAACTCATCTCAACAATGGGAGTTCTGCCGGTAATATCTCCTCCGTTCTCATTGACTCTCTCAATCATATTGCTCTTCGGGAATAACGGACTGTTTACGCGCTGGCTTCGTGTCATCGGATTGAATTTTTCAATTTACGGACTTCCCGGTCTCGTTATCGTTCAGACAATGGGAATGTTCCCAATTGCATTCCTGACATTGAGCGGAGTGTTGCAGGCAATCGATTCGACATATGAAGAGGCATCATTGAATCTTTCGGCTGGAAGATTCAAGACATTCTCATCAATCACATTTCCTCTTGCAATACCCGGACTGTTAAGCGCATGGCTCTTAGTCTTCACAACATCACTTGCTGACTTCGCAAATCCATTATTGCTTTCTGGTGATTTACACGTTCTCTCACTTGAAAGTTATATCGAGGTTACCGGCATGAACAGGCTAGGACATGGTGCGGCACTCTCGATATTGCTTCTGCTTCCGACATTAACGGCATTCCTTGCACAAAGATTCTGGGTAGCTAAGCGTTCATATGTAACTGTAACGGGCAAGCCTTCAGGACGCATAACTGAACTCACAACTCCGATTGTAAGACGAATTCTTGTTACTATAATCTTCGTGATCATTTTCTTCCTTATCATGTTATACGGCACTATCTTTGCTGGCTGCTTTGTTAAGAACTGGGGAATTGATTACACGTTCAGCCTTGAGAATATCACTGAGGCAATTACGCGTTCAACTGATGCATTATCTGATACGGTAACACTTGCGGCTATAGCAACACCTATTGCAGGCATTACAGCAATGATTGCGGCACTTCTGATTGTCAGGAAAAAATTTCACGGCAAGAGATTACTTGAGATGTTACTTATGACACCGTTCGCATTGCCCGGCACATTACTGGGTATCAGTTACATTCTTGCATTCAACCACGCACCGATAATTCTCGTAGGTACTGCGGCAATAATCATCATCAATTATGTGGTTCGTGAGCTTCCTGTTGGCATTGAGGGAGGAATAGCATCACTGAGACAGATAGACCCTTCAATCGAAGAGGCAGCTACGGATTTGGGAGCAGATCAGGC
>CAJOLN010000096.1 GCA_905235395.1 uncultured Synergistales bacterium | reverse complement strand
ACCGATAATGAGACAATTCGGTTTGAAGCGAAGCACATTGACTCCTGTTATCCCTTACAAGAGACAAAGAATGCCGCAGACAGATTAAAGAAGGACAGGCAACTATGCATTTAATAACAAGCCATTTAAATACAGATTTTGATTCACTCGCAAGCATGATCGCAATTCAGAAACTATATCCTGATGCTGTAATTTGTCCTCCCGGCTCAATGTCCAGAAAGGTACGCGACTACATGACCAAGCACGGACAGAAATGGGCCGGAAAGATTCTGAAACCCAAGAAGATTCCTCTCGATGAAGTTACACTCATGGTAGTAGTCGATACCCGATCACGTTCAAGAATTGGGCCATTCGCAGCACTCGCAGGCCGTCAGGACGTAGCAGTTCATGTATACGATCATCACCCGCAGACACAGGACGACATTCCCGCAGAAGAATTTGTGTACGAGGAAATTGGATCGGCAACTACAATGATACTTGAACATCTCCTGAATGAACGCAAAGACATCACCCCCGATGAAGCAACACTATTCGCAATGGGAATATACGATGATACAGGAGCATTCACATATGAGACGACAACAGAACGTGATATTGCCGCAGTGAGTTATCTTCGAGAACTCGGAGCAGATTTATCAGGAATTCTGAATCAGGTTGAATCAGACATGTCATCAGAGGATAAAAAACTTCTTGATACTCTTGCAGATAATGCACGCGAAATTTATATCAACGGTGCAAAAGTTTTCCTGACTTGGGCAGAAACTCCCGAATATGTTCAGGGATTATCCATGATGGTGAATAAGCTGAAGGAATATTGCGACTCACATGTAACGATTGCAGTTGTGAATAATGGAGGCAAAAAGATAAACATCATAGCCCGAAGTACAGAAGGAATTCTGAACGTCAAAGAGTTCCTTGCTCCTTACGGCGGAAGCGGACACTATCAGGCAGGCAGTGCAACATTATCAGAGGGAAATGCACAGGAAATTCTTAGTGAGATTGAGAGCAGGCTTCACGGAGCAATCTCACCAATGGTAACGGTGTCGGACATAATGACATCACCAGTCATAGCAGTAAGCCCGGAGGCAAGAGTTGATGAAGCATATCGTACAATGCTGCGTTTCGGCGTGAAATCTCTTCCAGTTGCAGAAGAAGGTGAAGTTGTCGGAATCATGACGCGAAGAGACCTCGATAAAGCTCACCTTCATGGCCTCGACCGCGCAACAATTTCTGACTTCATGACACAGGGAGTAATCAGCCTCTCATCGGAAGCCTCAATAGATGAAGCACATAGACTTATGGCTACATATGGATTTGAGAAAATGCCTGTGCTCGATGACAACAAAAAACTTGTTGGAACACTCACACGTTCTGCATTGCTGAAGGCGTTATATCATTCGGGACAGCTATATTCATCTGAGGATACATCACATGATTCGACCGGCTTCTTATGGATTGAGAATGTCGCTCACCTCATGGAAGAATCATTCAGTTTGAAGACGCTGTCATTATTGCGGCGAGTTGGAGCAAAGGCACATGAACTCGGAATGAAAGCGTATCTTGTAGGCGGAACTGTGCGAGATATTCTAATGGGAGTTCAAAACA
Source organism: uncultured Synergistales bacterium (assembly GCA_905235395.1). Classification (GTDB taxonomy): domain Bacteria; phylum Synergistota; class Synergistia; order Synergistales; family Aminobacteriaceae; genus JAFUXM01. The sequence goes on along the minus strand of CAJOLN010000096.1, from coordinate 4,765 downwards.
TGGACATAGATATATCGGTTGAGGGAGATGCGGAACAACTTGTAACGTCATGGAATGAACCAGGATGCAGAACCGCTCTTCATGGACGCTACAAGACAGGCACAATTATATTTCCCGACGGTGAGAAGGTAGACGTTGCCACAGCACGCAGAGAGTTTTACGAGTACGCAGCAGCAATGCCTACAGTAGAGAACAGTTCACTCAAACAGGACTTAGGACGCAGAGACTTCACTGTAAATGCGATGTCAATTTCACTCAGCGAATCAGATTGGGGAACACTCACCGATAACTTCGGAGGACGTGCAGACCTCAAAGATAAACTCTTAAAGATATTGCATAATTTGAGCTTCGTTGAAGACCCTTCGAGAGTTCTTAGAGGGATAAGACTTGAGCAGAGATTGAACATGCAGTTTGAAGATAACACATTCAGATTGTTGAAGAGTGCAATTAAGGGAGGATTGCTTGAACTTCTATCAACGACCCGAATACGTGCGGAACTTGAACTCAGTATGAAGGAAGCATGTTTCAGGAAAATAGTTATGCGAATGCAGGATTTGGGAGTATGGGAATCATTATTTACGGGAACATACGTTAGCAAATCAATGAATAAGCGTCTTCATATACTTGAACACTTCATGAGGCAGACAGCCAGACACAACATAGACTTTAAAGGCATGGAATGGATTGTGAAAATGGCAGTCATATTCACGGACTCGAAGCCGGAAGTCAGATTCAGTGCAATGGACAGAATGAACCTTAATCCGAATGAACGAGAACAAATGACCAGATGTTTTATGCGATGGCCAGAAGTCGAAAAATTCTGTTCGAGCAAGAAGAGCATCAAGAATAGTGAAGCATATACATTCTTCAAAGATTACGGCCCTGTACCTTTGGTTTACTGGCTGACATGCCTGAAGTCTCCTGCGTCACGCCGTCTGATAATCGAACATATGGAACTCTGGATGAGCTACAAAGGAGAACTTACAGGAAAGGACTTACAGAATTTCGGCCTGAAGGGAAAGGCAATCGGTGATGCACTGAGTCAGATAAAACTCGCAATAATTGACGGAGAGATTATGAATCATGATGACGAAGTAAGATACGTTCACGAGAACATACTGATATAATATGCGCGATTAAAATTTCAAAGGAGAGATAAATTCATCATGGCAGACATAGTAACATTAGTGATGGAGTCGCGTGAGAAGACCGGCAAAGGTGAAAACGGCAGACTCAGAAAAGCAGGTTATGTACCCTGCATACTTTACGGCCCGGAGATAACAGAGAACATCAAAGGCAAGCTGAAAATGCGAGAGGTTGAACGCATTCTTTCAGGGCGATGGGAATCAACGCGTCTGAACGTGAAACTTCCAGACGGACGCGAAGAGTTGTGCCTGATTCGTGAGGCGCAGAGACATCCATTAAATGATATGCCGCTTCACATTGACCTTCTGCATTTGGTGAGAGGACATAAGATTACGGTGAACATTCCCATTGAGGTTGTCGGGCGTGAAAATTCGCAGGGCATTAAGGACGGCGGAGTTCTTGAAGTTACGCATGAGCTTGAAGTTCTTTCACTTCCGATGAGCATTCCTGACGTGATTACAGTTGATGTTTCAGCACTCAATGTAGGTGATGCGATTCACGCAGGCGACATTAAACTTCCAGAAGGCGTTGAACTTTCCGTTGATCCTGAAGAAGTTGTTGCTATAGTCGTAACATCAAGAGGTGTTGAGGACGCAGCACCCGAAGAAGAAGCAGCAGCAGCGGCAGATGTTGAAGTAGTAGCGAAGGGCAAAGCAGCCAAAGAAGACGAAGCAGCTTCAGACGAGAAGAAGTAACATAGAATCATGAAACTCATAGCCGGTCTCGGTAATCCAGGAATTGAATACGCGTTTACCCGTCATAATATGGGCTGGCTATGCATTGATCATCTTGTACTGCGTAACAATCTCGGCAATCCTTCACACAAGTTTCACGGTGAGATATTTCACTGGCACGAGAAGAATACGTTTCTCCTGAAGCCTGAAACATACATGAACTCAAGCGGAATTTCTGTTAGTGAGGCAGTGAATTACTACAGGATTGAACTTGAAGACATACTGATAATTTATGATGACATGGCCTTACCGTTCGGGAAATTGAGAATGCGTGCTCAGGGTTCAGCAGGAGGACATAACGGATTGATTTCGATTATAAGTTTACTTGGAGACATGCACATTCCGCGTTTACGAATTGGAATCGGTAAAGCACCTTCAAGCATGATAAATTATGTTCTGGGACATTTCAGCGAAGACGAACAGAAAGAACTTCCAAACATAATGGATAGAGCAGAAGAAGCTGTGAATGCGTGGCTTGGAGGAGATATACAGAAGGCCATGACAATCGTGAACATGTAATATTATTCCCCTCTGTGTTATTTCATAAGGGGGGAAAATTTTTTCTTCAGAACGTCCAACAGCTCATCATGATTATTTTTCACTCTCTCATCAATCACAGCCTCAAGCAAAAACGATAATGCATTTCCAACATCACGGCCATGCAAGCCTAAATTCATTATGTCATAGCCATTCACTGCCAAATCTTTTATGTTCATACATGAATCTTCATATTCAACTTCACGCAATAATTCAACTGCACGCTCATAGTTCCTCATCAAAGAATCACTCAACATATATGCCTTCTGAAACTCAAGAAGCATAACGTAATTATCATGTCCAAACCTTGAGATGTAACGCCTGATTTCCTTTTTATTTTCAGGTAAGTGAACGCTGATTGAAGGTATCACGGAAAATATTACATCTGGATATTCTGTTAGTATGCGTTTTGAATCATTGCTGCATATAATTTTCGTGAGTTCGTTTTCTATTCGTTCAGATGCAACTCTGCTTAATGTACCTGCGAGTTCATGAACAGCAATTGAAGTTTCATGTTCAATCATAAATCCGAAGACAGATGAAAATCTAAGTGCACGCAAAATTCTCAAAGGGTCTTCATGAAATCGTTCACGTGAATCAATTACTCCTCTTATGATTTGATTCTTTATGTCTTCAGTTCCTCTGAATGGATCTATTATGCCTTCGTCAGGATGATATGCGATTGAGTTCATCGTGAAGTCTCTGTGCAGAAGGTCATCATTGAGAGTGAGTGCACCATTGCGATAAGAAGTAACCTCAATGTGATAATCAGTGCCTTCAACGAGAACAAGAAGCGTTCCGTGTTTTTCACCTGAACCTATAGCCCGACAGTCAAAAATTTTCTTCATGTCTTCAACGTCAGCACTCGTCGCAATATCATAATCAGCAGGCTCAATCCCCATAAGATGATCTCTCACACAGCCTCCGACGAGATAAGCGTCATGGCCATGTTGATTGAGTTTGCGAATCACTTTTAAAGCTGTATGATTCATATTATCACCTTCAGTTATGTATCAATGAGTTCTGATTCTATCAGCTTGACGCAATTTTAGTTGTGGGATAAAATAACCCTTGTCTTTGAAGCCAGTACTAAACGCCGGGCTGGTGGAATGGTAGACACACGGGACTTAAAATCCCGAGGGCGTAAAGTCCGTGAGGGTTCAAATCCCTCGTCCGGCATCAGAAAAAGTAAATTGACATTCATAATATCGCGGGGTGGAGCAGTTTGGAAGCTCGTCGGGCTCATAACCCGAAGGTCAATGGTTCAAATCCATTCCCCGCCACCAGTCACAAAAGGCGGCATAGCTCAGATGGCTAGAGCATGCGGTTCATACCCGCAGTGTCCCCGGTTCGATTCCAGGTGCCGCCATCATACCTTGAAAATCTTTTAAAACTTTACATATTTGGAATTAAGAGCCAAATTTACATTATGTAATAATGGGAGGAGACAAGCTAAGTATGTTGGCGGGCAGGGAAAAGGAGCTTGCAGTTCCTGAGAAGTTATACAATCAGTATGGTTTTGTGCTTTATCTGCTTTTCGGGAACTATGGTGTGGGAAAGACAACTATGCTTGAGGAGTTTTGCCGCAATAAGAAGCATATTATTTTTACGGCGAGGCCAGAAAGCAGCCGTACAAATCTGGAGGCATTTTCAAGGCAGATACTTTCTTACCATAATGATAAAGAGCACGCACCATTTTTGTTTTGGGAGAATATTTTCAAGTACATTCTGGATAATCATAGAAATGAACGTTGTGTGTTAGTGATAGATGAGTTCACGGAAATAGCAGAGAGAGATGTAGCATTCATGACAGTACTTCAGAATGCAATAGACTTAATGAATAACAGCCAGATATTTTTAATACTCGTAAGCAGCGATGTAAAATTCACTTTAAAAAATCTTATAGGTCTTTCAAATTCATTTTCCAGAAAGATAACAGCAAAGATGTATCTTGAGAAATATGTAACATATGAAGCAGAAAGAAAAGTTGAAGCAGAAGTTGAAAAGCAAAAGCAGAAATTGAAGAATGCAAAAGTCCTGAAATTTTCAGCAGATGATGTGTTGCTTAGGGAAGGTGAAGTGAACAATTCAATGTATAAAATAATATCAGGAAGTGCAATGTGCTATTTATATTACGGTACTGAAAAAGAATACTTACTTGGAAGCCTTAAGAGCAATAATATTTTTGGTGAATATTCTTTGCTGACGAATAAGCCCGGAATTTTCACGGTAGTAGCCCTGAGTGATATGCTTGTGCTGAGAGTTGGACGTGATGAATTCCAGAACTTTTTGGAGATGAATGCGAGCTATGCGGTAGAAATCATGAAGAACATGGCGAAAATGATGAA
>CAJOLN010000095.1 GCA_905235395.1 uncultured Synergistales bacterium | reverse complement strand
TATCCAGATGACATTATGATTCTCTGAGAGTGCCTTATACGTTCGCTTAATGAGCGTGTATGTTAATGGGATTTTGCCTTCTATGCCGTGAATTTTTTCTTTTCGTGATACATGAATATCTGCAAGTATTATATTCTTACGTTCGGGCTTTATGGTTTGCTCTGGCCTTGTACGTATGTATGTCTTCAATGACGGCATTCTTCCTGCTGTGATGAATTCCGCTCCCAATACTTTGGCTCTGTATCCTGCGAGACTTCTTGCTGATATGTTCAGGCTGTAGGGGATAATGTATGAAGGGTTAGCTTCGTCTTCTATGATTATGCGTTCGGGGCTTGAAGGTGCAAATACTCCTGCTGGTGACGCAATTACGATTCGAGATTGCTTTGTGTATGCAGATATCCATGACTTGAACAGCTTATTGCCTCCAACATATAACATTGCTTCATTCTTTATGCGTTCGGGAAGATGTTTGTAAAAATTATCTGCGTATTCCTTTGTGGGAAAAAGTATCAATGTTCGTTCTGGCCTGTCGAGTTCATTCACGAAAAAATTAACCCGCTCTTCGTCAAACGGGTTAAAGTAATTTCTCTCTTGAAACGTTCCCTGCATTCTCATTATGTCCGGAGGTGGTTCTATCTTTTGTCCGTCAGTTATCGCTTTGGGTAACATCGTCTTCAATGCTGTTCCGGCTCCGCAGAAACAAACTTTCCCTGCATACATGGCCATGTTCCATATGTCGCGAGGTATTATGCACCTGTTATCAATCACTCCGGCAATATTTTTAATCTCAACATCAGGACGTGCTTCTGTTTTCCCTGTAACGAATCCAGCATGAAGATGATTCTGTACAGGCACAATCACACGAACACCTTCGCTTATGTTCGCCTGGCATTCATAGGTTAGTGAGCTTAAATGCATTTCGGGAACAGCAACATTAATCAGCAATTATTTCACTCCATACGTCAAATGCAATGTCATTCTTTAAGCCTGAAAATATTTTCTCAGGTTTAGTTTCATTTCTGGAAATTAATCTCAGAGTGTTTGTGTCAGACGCAAAACCTGAATTCGCAGAGAGAACATCATTTGCGAGTATGTAATCTAAATTTTTACGTTCAAGTTTCAGTCTCGCGTTTGATTCAATATCATCTGTCTCTGCCGCAAACCCAACGAGAATTTGATTTTTTCGTTTCAGCCTTCCGATTTCAGACGCTATATCGGGGTTCTGCATAAGCTCAATCGTAAGCGTGTTCGTATCGCCGCGTTTAATCTTGCGTTCATGAATCTCCTTCGCACGATAATCACCAACAGCAGCAGCCTTGATGATATAGTCAGACCATTCGAGATTAGACTTCACAGCTTCAAGCATATCTTCAGCACTCTTCACGTGAATCACTTCAAGACCATACGAATCAATCTCAACAGGCCCGGCAATAACTCTCACATCAGCTCCGCGATACCATGCTGAACGTGCCATTGAGACACCCATTTTACCCGTTGAAGGATTCGAGATGTAACGCACAGGGTCAATGTATTCATGTGTAGGCCCGGCAGTAACAAGAACATTTTTTCCGGCCATGTCATGAACACACAATGACCTGAATATCTCATGCATAATTTCTTCAGGTTCAGGCATTCTTCCTTTTCCTGAATCTCCGCAGGCTAATTCCCCTGTTGAAGGCTCTGCAATATGAACACCACGCTCTGAGAGTATGCGAAGGTTCTCACGCGTTGAAGGGTTATCGTACATGTGTTCGTTCATCGCAGGAAAGACTACAACAGGACATGATGATGCAGTGAACGCAGAAGTCAGAAGGTTATCGCTTATGCCGTGTGCAATTTTCGCAAGAGTGTTTGCTGTACACGGTGCAATAACGAATACATCTGCCCATTGTGCAAGTTTTATGTGAGGAATTCGCGAATCAAAATCGCAGTCCTGCCATACATGACGGCCTGAGAGAGTCTCAAGCGTCATGGGAGTAACAAAATGTGTAGATGTTTCGGTCATTATGATTTCAGCTTCACATTCTGCCTTTATTATCAGCCTCACTAGATGAGGAATTTTATATGCCGCAATTCCTCCTGTTATGCCGATAAGAATTTTCCTGTTATGCTTCCAGTTTATGCTCATGCGTTTATTGGGCTTTTTCCTTCTTCAATATCAAGCAGTACGTTCGAGATGAACATTTCATTTCCTGGATCATTCTTATCTGCTGAGGCTTCTTCGCTTTCACGTCTTGCTTCGGCTGCAACTTTGGCTGTAATTTCGTATTTGTTATCCGTCCCGCATTTTTCTGCTAGCCACTCTAAATCATAAAATTTCATTGAGATTGTTCCTCCTGTAGTTTGTGTGCATTATATTTTAGCGCATAAAAAAATTCCCTCTGCCTTAACGACAAAGGGATATTCATTCATGCTTCTCTGTTATCTGAATCTCATCGCTAATTCATCAAGGCTTGCGTCTTTCGTGCCCTGACCTATCGCATTGAACTTCCATTGTCCATTACGCAGATATATTTCACCGAATACAACTGCCGTCATTCCGTCGTAGTTTTCTGTGAGGTTGTATTTGCACAGCTCATTGTGAGTTTCATCGTCAAGTATTCTGATGTATGCGTTCTGAATCATTCCGAAGTGCTGATTTCGTTTGTCAGAGTTGTAGATGTTCACAACAAATATAATCTTGTCGTAATTTTTCGGAAGTGAGTCGAGATTCACAAATATCTGTTCGTCATCACCTTCACCCTCGCCGGTTAAGTTATCTCCCATGTGAGTGATACAGCCGCTCTTATGTTTCAGATTCCCATAGTACACTACATCATCATTGCCCATGAGTTTCCCGTTGACGCATACAAAAACTGAAGCGTCACAGTCAATGTTGTGTGTTTTACGAGAGAAGAAACCTCCGCCTGTTTTTGCCGCGTCCCAACCCAGACCAATCATTACGCGTCTCAATGTACTTCCGTCTGATTTTCTAAGGTCTACCTTCTGCCCTTTTTGCAAATTCACTGCCATTTTACACATTCACCCCATAATTCTGACATAACGCTTTAAGTCCTCCCTTGAAACCTGAACCTATTGCGTTGAATTTCCATTCTGAACCATGCCTGTATAATTCACCGACAATAACCGCAGTCTCAATTGAGAAATCTTCACCTAAATCATAGCGTATGAGTACCTGATCCGTTCTCTCATCGAAAATTCGTATGTATGCATTTGTAACTTGGCCGAAGTTCTGTCTGCGTTCTTCTGCTTCATGTATCGTTGCTGTGAATGCTATCTTGCTGATGTTCGAGGGCACTCTTGAAAGCTCAACTTTTATCTGTTCATCGTCCCCTTCTCCTGCTCCTGTCAGATTATCTCCCATATGCTGAACTGATTTTGAAGAATGCATGAGATTATTGTAGAAGACGAAATCAGAATCACTTTGAACTTTTCCGTTTGAGCCTAACAGGAATGCAGCCGTGTCCAAATCAAACGCTGAACCTCCGTCATATTTGTTGACATCCCAGCCCAATCCCACGACTATATTTGAGAGTCCGGGATTATTCTTCGTTAAGTCAACCTTCTGACCCTTGAATAAACTTATCATGTAAAACTTTACCTCCATGTGAAAAAATTTAAGTTATTATAATAAATGTCAATTCATAAAAGGAGATGCATATGTATGAATTTTCTTCGCAGTTGATCTTGTCAGAAAAAAATTTGCAGGTATAATTCAGAATTAATTTCATGACTAAAAAAACGTGAAAGGAGCGGGAACATAAAACCCTCTCCTTTTTTCGTATGATAGAGAGATTGATTTATGACTGATTATTTTACGCAAAATATTGAACAGATAATTACACGATTAGGTTACGAATGTGTTCACGTTGGAATCAAAACAGATTTCGGCAGAATGAAAGTTCAGATACTCATTGATACTCTCGGAGGAATTAATGTTGAAGACTGCGAGCTTGTATCAGGGCATGTGAATAAATTTCTTGATGAGAATTCAGACATGCCTGAACTTGACAAAGGAAGATATTATCTCGAAGTCAGCTCTCCGGGAATCGAACGCCCTCTGTACAAGCTGACAGACTATGAGAGGTTCACAGGTAAAGAAGTAAGAGTGAGATTGTCTGAGCTTCTTGAAGGCCGCAAAACGTTCACTGGAATCATAAAGGGAGTTGAAGATGATGAAGTGATACTGAGCTGTGAAGATGAAGACAGGAACATAGCGTTTGAGATCATAAAGGGAGGAAACTTAGTATACAGGTTTGAAAATGAAAATGAATTGCATAAAGAACATAAACGTACCAAAAAGAGAGGCAAGAAAAGAGAGGTAAAGAATAATGCAGCTAGGACATGATTTCATAGATGCACTTAACAGCCTTGCAGAAGAACGTGAACTTGATGTTGATGTGATAATCTCAACTCTTGAGGCCGCGTTGTTATCGGCATACAAAAAGTATCAGCCAGGCAATCAGGAAGCCGATATACACATAGACAAACAGACAGGAGAAATAAGCGTAAATGAACTCCGCAAAGTGGTGAAAAACGTTAAAGACCCTGAGCAGGAAATTACGCTTAATGATGCCAGACGATTTAACCGAACGCTTGAGATAGGGGACACATTACGAATTCCAAGAGACCCTAAAGATTTTGGGAGGATTGCCGCACAGACAGCAAGACAGGTAATTGCTCAGAAACTTCGAGATGAAGAACGCAAGGTAGTCTACACAGAGTTTATGAACAAAGTCGGGGACATGGTAACAGGAACTATATACAAGCCTGACGGAGAGAATACTATTGTTCACATAAACGATAAGATAGATGCAGTTCTTCCCAAAAAAGAAAAAATTCAAGCTGAACGTTATTCTTCCGGAAACGTCATGAAGTTCTACGTGCTTGATGTCAAACAGCAGCCAAGAGGCCCGAAGATTATGCTTTCAAGGACACATCCCGGTCTTCTAAGGAGATTAATGGAACTTGAGATACCAGAGATTCAACAGGGAATAATTGAGATAAAGGACATAGTGCGTGACGGAGGAGCTCGCGCAAAAGTCTCACTTGTGACTCTTGATCCAAATGTAGACCCTGTAGGAGCATGTGTAGGCAACGGAGGAATAAGAATAAAGGCGATAAGTTCTGCTTTGAATGGCGAGAAAATTGATATTGTCATTTACAGCAATGATCCTTTAGTCTATATAAAGAACGCATTATCACCTGCACAGATTGCACGAGTTGAACCTGTACTCGAAACAAAAGAATCTGCGGCCGTTTACGTGTATTCGGATCAATTATCACTAGCAATAGGCAAATCAGGACAGAACGTTAGACTTGCGGCAAAACTTACAGGCTGGAAGATAGACATCACATCGATAGAACCAGACAGAATGCCGACGCTCAAGGACATATTCCATGACGTATTCACCGACAAGTAACAGCAAGCACATTCCTCAAAGAATCTGTACGGTCTGCAAGGTCAAATGCGACAAGAAAAAACTGATTCGAATCGTCAGACACCCAAACGGAGGTGCAGTGATTGATTCAGCAGGGAAATTGCAGGGAAGAGGTGCGTATATCTGTCCTGATGATGAATGCATATCACGTGCAAAGAAATCCGGCATGCTCGCTCATGCTTTAGGCACAGTGATTCAGGCAGACTTCTGGAATGAACTTGAAGACTATGCAAAGAATCATGAAACAGATTCAGATATGAAAATACGTTCTGTGCTTGGACTTTCACGAAAGGCAGGAATGTTAGTAATCGGGACAGACAAAATTGCGGACAATAAGCATAAACTCTTAGTGATGACAGCAAGAGATTGTTCTGAAAGCGTGAAGGAATTTGCATCACGTTATGAGAATATGACGCTGAACATGACGATAGAAGAGTTATCAGAAACAATAGGTTTGAGGGGCGGAGTTCAAATAGCAGCTCTGCCTCTCAGCTCAGGATTTGCAAAGAAGATATTGCACACGAAAACAGAAAGGGGCACTGCCATTTGAATAATAAAATCAGGATTTACGAATTGGCCAGAAAACTTAACAAGAGCAACAAAGAATTACTTGCTGTACTTCAACAGCTTGATATACCTGTAAAATCACATTCAAGTTCAATAGACGAGGAGACAGCACAGATAGTGGAGAATATCATAACAGAAGCGAGTGAGGCAAAAACGCAGGAGAAGAAACATAATTCAGAAGCATCAAAACAGAAACCAATATCCAGAAAGGAAACTCCTGAACGAGAAGAAAAACATGAAAGACCAGAGAGACCAGAGAAGCCAGCGAAAAATTTCAAACCTCACGATAAACAGCGAAATGATAAAAGGCAGCCTAAAACACAACAGCATTCATATCAAACCCCGAAGCCTCAGAATAAATTCGCAGAACAAGTACAGCCTCAGCCTCAATCACAGCCAGAAAAGAAGAATGAACCCGTGAAAGCTCCTGAAAAACTTGTTGAACGTCCTCCAATCATCACGGTCATGGGTCATGTGGATCACGGAAAGACAACACTGCTTGAT
>CAJOLN010000094.1 GCA_905235395.1 uncultured Synergistales bacterium | reverse complement strand
TTCCTCAATCATTGCAATTTCTTCGGGTGTTACTTCATGATGTGCCATTTGTCTAATTCTTCTCCTCTCAATTTATTTCGTGATATGTGATTTCGCATGACTTGGCGGTACATACTTTCCGTTTTCTTTCTTCACGAGCTTTCCTTCTTTGACCAGTTCACTCGGCGTGTAGATGTCGTTGATGTTCCAGCATCCAGGTGTAGGAACTGCGATATTCTCCATAATTGCCTCAACAAGGAAAGGTTTTCCTGCTTTGTTGGCTTCAACGGCTTTCTTCATGGCCGGAGCGAATTCCTCAGCGGAGTTCACTCGAATTGCTTCAACTCCGTAACCTTCGGCGACCTTTGCCCAGTTAGGTGAATATGCTTGTCCGTCAGGTGTATGGAATTTCGTACCGAACTGCGTATGATAGTTTGCGTTCTCAAGTCCTGCAATCGTACCGAAGGCCATGTTATTCATGACTACCCATGTGCATGCAATTCCTTCTTCTACTGCTGTGGCCATGCATGTCGGGTTCACTCCGAAACCACCGTCTCCGATTAACGCGATGCAAATTTTATCTGGTGCTGCCTTCTTGCCTCCGAGAACTGCACTTGCACCAAATCCCATTGTTGCGAGTCCTGATGAATGATGAACAGTTCCGGGAATCGTTATCGTGAACTGTTGAGCTACACCGTTTTTGTTCCAGCCAACATCAGTGAATATCAATGCGTCTTCAGGCAATGCTTCTTTGACATCCTTCAATATTCTCTGAGGTGTCATTGGGAATCTCAAATCTTCCGTGATTGCCTTCACTGATTCTTTGAACTCTGCTTTTGCCTTTGCGATTCCTTCACGTAATCCGGGCCTCTTTATGCCTTCTGGTTTAATTGCTTTTGCAGCATCGAGTATCTGTGCGAGTGCAAGTTTGAGGTCAGCGACTGCACCGATTTCAACGGGATAATTTCTGCCGATTTCAGTTGGATCAATATCAATCTGAATGAACTTCGTAGTCTCAGGATCAAATGTTACTCCCTGATACCAGCTTGATGAATCCGCCTCTGCGAATCTCGTTCCAAGTGCAAGAATTACATCTGCACCTAGCGTGAATGCGTGAGTGTGTGCGAGTCCCCAGAAGCCAGTCTGACCGACCATGAGAGGATGAAGATCACTGACGCAGCCCTGACCCATGAGAGTACGAGAAATCGGAATATCAAGAAATTCTGCGAGTGCTGCAAGTTCATCTGATGCCTGAGCTAAGAGAATTCCTCCGCCTGCATGAATAACCGGCTTCTTGGCCTCGATTAGTCTTTTTGCGATTGCCTTTGCACATGCAGGGTCTAACGCTGGTTTCACTGTGATATGACTATCCTGATATGTTCTTGCAAAGAGGTCTTCTTCAATCTCTCTGCTCCAAATGTCCATAGGCATATCAATTAAGACAGGGCCGGGTCTTCCTGATTCTGCGAGTCTGAAAGCCTTATCGAGAATGTCAGGTAATGCTTCAGGGTCATCAACTCTCCAGCAGCGTTTGCAGACAGGTTCAAGCAATCTGTATTGTGTTGCATCGCCATGCATGTTGACTTCCTGATGAGGGTGCTTGCCATAATAATAACTTGGAACATCACCAGCGAATACGACCATAGGAATTGAATCGAATGCTGCGTTTGCGACACCGGTTAATACGTTCGTTATGCCAGGCCCAAGATGACACATTACTACTGAGGCTTTGTGCGTTACTCTCGCGTATCCGTCTGCTGCTGTTGAGGCTACTGCTTCATGTCGGTTTGAGATGTAGCGAAGTTTTCCGCCTTTTTCGAGGTTACGGTTGAGAGCGTCGAGCATACCGATGACAGTATGACCGCAAAGACCAAAGATGTACTTTACATCTCTGCGTTCAAGGTAATCAACTATGAGATCCGCAACTAGCTTCTTGCTCATACGGAATAATACCTCCTTGAATTTGTTATGATGAAAAAATTTTTAGTGAAATAAATTTTACTGGATACGCGAATAAGATAGTATAAATTCTTTTTTTCGTCAATTGAAGATATACTTACGCTCAATGAAAGTTTTAATCCTTATGATAAAATTGCACTTACTGAAAAATTTTTTGATTTCATCTGAAAGGAGATTGACAAGTGAAAAATAACAACGGTATAATCAGCCATCAGCCATCAGCCATCAGCCATCAGCCATCGATTTTTCGTCATAAGATACAGAATTCTCCAAATGTAGATTCACTTATATTTTTGACGGTAACAGTTAATGTTTTAATTCCTAAAGCAGGTTTTAAAATTGCCGGCATCCCTATCACGCTTGGTAATATACTCTTATTTTTGTTGCTTATAAGAACATGTATGAAACCATTTAGGATTAAAATCAAAGATAAAAATTTTATATTTTTATTTTTATTGTTTCCTTTATATTGTTTTTTGCGCATTTTAATACCCATAATTTCGGGTACAGTTAAAGTGTCAAATGCGCTTCCACCCATGGCATCTAATTCTATATACCCTTTAATTTTTCTTGTAATTATCACAAAAATAAGAAATGAGCATCAAATTGAAACTCTGACTAAAGTTATAACTAACTGCCTTTTTATAACCATGATTTATGATATTTTTCAGGCTATCTTTGGTATAGCAGCTGTTCAAATTCCGGGCATAACAGTTAATTACAGTGATTATGCGAATGCTCCAGGTCACTGGTGGTTATTAAAATATAATGGTGGTTCTGACAGTTCAAAAATTTTTTCAACATACCAGAATGGCAATTTATACGGTGTTAATATGCTTATGTTTTATCCATTGTTTAGTTTGTATTTTAGAAAAAACAAAGGTATTTTGATTTGTGCTCTTATGGTTGTGTTATTTAGTATTATTGTATTTTTAACAGGTTCCAGAACGGTTTGGATAGGAGCACTTGTATATTCATGTCTTTTAGCATTTGAGAGTATCAGATACAGTAAAATTAAGTTAAAAAGTTTGATGGTTATAATAATTTCCTTATCTTTCTTTGCATTTTCCATCGGTTATTTTATGTCAATGTTTTCGACACGGATGGGCAGAGTATTTTACTCTCTCAATTGGAGTGTGTTTTTAGCAGGGGCAGGCAGAACAGAGGGTGCTATACGCTCATTTCAATGGCTCTTTGACGATGGCAATATTTTACATTTTTTGTTCGGTTCTTATGGTACAGGAGGTCATGCAGGAGCTTACGAAATGACATATTTTGCAATATTTTTCGGATATGGAATTATAGGACTGATATTGTGGTTGTTGCCTATTGTAGTTGTGAGCTTGAGAATAAAACAAAAAAGTGTCAGAACCAAAGATATCTTACTAGAGGGAGTATACAGAGGTATTTTTATATACATGGCCTGTGCTTTTATTGAAGGAGGATGGTGGCTGCCTCCAACTGCAATAAACTTATGGACACTTATAGCTTTAGCTTACAAGAAGATGTAATTATTATCCCTAAAATGCAAATAGTGCAGAAAAAAACCTCTCCCGCAGTTAAACAGGAGAGGACAATGATTCATATTTACTGGATATTTGCTTCAACCCATTCTTTCAACTCTGGCGCAGACTGAAAACCTACATGCCTCGCCGTAACTTTTCCTTCCTTCATGATCATCAGGTTTGGAATGCTCATAATGCGCAACCTCTTCGCGAGTCCTGGATTCTCTTCTGCATCTGCATTGAAGACATCAAGACGGCCTGCGAATTCTTCGGATAATTCTTCAACTATAGGCGCAATTGCCTTGCATGGCCCGCACCATTCTGCTGACACATCAAGCAGTGCAACCTTTGAGGCTTCAAGTTCTGCTACGTCATCATTCATTATCTTTTTGACTGTCATTGTGATTCTCTCCTACAGCAATGATTTCACAAATTCTTCTACTTCGGCCATGTCCGCTGTCGGTTCAAAGCGTTTCACTACTTTTCCGTTTCTGTCTACGATGAATTTCGTGAAGTTCCATTTTATATCAGGCTTCTTCGCATAATCCGGGTCTGCTTTGCCGAGCATGTCTTCAAGAACTGATGTGAGCTTGTGTTTCCTGTCAAATCCCTCAAAACCTTTCTGGCTCTTCAGGTATGTGTATAGCGGAAGTTCATTAGGGCCATTAACATCTGACTTCCTGAACTGCTCATACGTTGTGTTGAAGTGAAGCGTGCAGAACTCGTGAATCTCTGCGTCACTGCCTGGTGCCTGTCCGCCAAACTGGTTGCAGGGAATATCAATTATCTCAAGTCCCTTATCGTGATACTTCTCGTACATCTCTTCAAGCGGTGCGTACTGAGGTGTGAAGCCGCATCCTGTTGCCGTATTGACGATGAGAAGTACTTTGCCTTTGAACGTTGAAAGCGATACTTCTTCGCCTTTTGGTGTGAACACTGAATAATCATAAATGCTGCTCATACTGTGTGCCTCCATTGTGAAAATATAATTCTGTCTCAATTATAATCTATATACAATAAATCCCGGAGCCTTAAACTTCGGGATTCAATTTTGAATTTGAAGCCGGTGAACAGATTCGAACTGTTGACCTGCGCATTACGAGTGCGCTGCTCTACCTCTGAGCCACACCGGCAATGTTCAACACGAGAAAAGATTTTATCAGCTCATGAACTTTCTTGCAAGCGGATAAAGCAAAATAACCGCAAAGATTCCAGTCATGAATCCATTACAGCCGCCTGAACCGCCCGATGAATTACTTCTGTCGTAATTATAATCATAATCATCGTAGCCGTTATTTTTATTATTGTTGTTGCTGCTGTTATCGCTGTCACCTCTCCAGTCGCTGTATGCATCGCCCTCTGTACCTTTACTAATCAGGCTCGTACCATAGTATTCCTGATACTGAATTGCCGCATTGACATCAAGAAGCCCTTCACCTCCTGAAGCAGCACTCTCTAAAATACATGTCTTAATCTGATATGCAGTCATATCAGGATTATTTGCAGAAAGAAGCGCAGCAGCTCCGGCAACATGAGGAGAAGCCATTGATGTACCATATGTTTCGTTAACAGATACTCCTTCACTATTAACAAATAAAGAATTCTGAATCCATGTGCTTAAAATTTTACCTCCGCTATCTCCGCCTGGTGCAGAAATATCTGCTTTGTAGTTGCTGTATGATGCAAGATCTTCGTTCTTGTTTATCGCAGATACGCTTATCATGTTATTAAGACCTTTGAATGACGCAGGGTATGCATAACTGTCCTTCTCAAAGATTAAGCCTTTTGAATTACGCTTCGTGTATGTCGTTGCCTCACCTACCGCTACTCCCTGATTCCCTGCCGCAACAACTATGACCGCCTGATTATATTCATCAATCGCTTTGAATGCACGCCACATCGGAAATTCAATGAGATTATCATGTACGGGTGCCATTTTTATATACGTTTCAATTGAGAGATTCACTCCCCTTATGTTATAGCCTTCGGACATTAGCTGTGCAACGTAATTCATTCCCTCAAACACTGTGTCTGTTGTTCCTGAGCCGCTACTATCCAGAACTTTTACGGGTATCATTCTGATATACCAGTTTATTCCCGCTACACCTTCTCCGTTATTGCTGACTGCTCCGATTATACCGGCTACATGACTTCCGTGACCGTAGTTGTCGAAACCGGCATATGATGATGCAGCAATACCCTTTGCAGTGAAGCCGAGATCGCTCGCCACATTCGCGGTGAGATCCGGGTTAGTCCAGTCGATTCCTGAATCTACTACTGCAACATAGACATTGCTGCTTCCTTTTTCCTTGTCCCATGCTTCAGGCATATTAATTGCTTCAAATCCCCATAACTGAGACATAGATGTATCATTCGGTACAACTGCTGCTCTCACGATTTGATTCGGCGAAGCTGCTATGACGTTCGGGTCTTTGAGGAGCATTTTTGAAAATTCTTCAGGGTCAATATCATCAGAGTGAATCAATGCGAATATCTCACTGCCTGCATTAGATAACGCAGGATATATTTTCTTGAGTGATGCCCCGTTTGTCTCTGCGAATGATGATGCTGTTGAACTGACCGAAAATGACGAAGCTGTAACCTGCCCTGACGACCTGAGAACGACAATTACATCACCTGCAACGTAAGTGCTCTCTGCAAATGTCTGTGCAGAAGAAAGAATCATAATGAGAAATGATAATATAAATTTTTTACGTAAGTTCATAAATTTCATGACCTCCTTAAAATTTTCTGACATGCAATTATATAACATCTTTAACTTTTTTATGACATGTATAATTTTATGAAATTTATCAGACAATGGAGAAAAATTTATGAACGAGAACATCATTATCATCAACTGCGGTTCACAGTTCACACAGCTAATCGCGAGAAGACTCCGTGAAATGAAAGTACACAGCGTAATTTTGAATTGGGATTCTTCATGCGGGACAGTGAAAGCATATTCACCAAAGGGAATCATAATCTCCGGAGGGCCTGACAGCGTGAATGAACCTGATGCAATTACGATTGACCCTGAGATTCTGAATCTCGGCTGTCCCGTTTTGGGCATATGCTACGGAATGCAATTGCTCGCTAAACTCTCAGGAGGCATTGTTTCATCAGGCAATGCAAAAGAGTACGGCGTAACGAAGATTCGCAGAACGGGAAAATCTGAACT
>CAJOLN010000093.1 GCA_905235395.1 uncultured Synergistales bacterium | reverse complement strand
TTTCAAGTTTTCATACAACGATATTTAATTCGGATAGTATATAATAAATTCTACGACAAAATTTTTCATGACTGAGAGGTTTTCACACTGTGCGCAGGTCAATAAAGGCTCGTTCTTCGTTCTTTCTGATGATTGATATTCAGGAACGATTAATGCAGGCCGTTTTCAATAAAGATGAAGTAATCAGAAATAGTTCACGTCTTCTCACAGCTGCAAGAGAACTATCTGTGCCGTCAATTGTAACAGAACAATACCCAAAAGGAATCGGTTCAACACTTCCTGAACTTAAAAACTTAATTCCCGAAGAGACAAGCATAATCGAGAAAACAGAATTTTCCTGCTGTGACGCTTCAGGATTCGGTGATGCATTTTTGAATCTCAATTTCAGTTCAGGCACTAAAGATACGGCTGTGCTGTTCGGTGTTGAAACTCATATCTGCGTTTTAGGCACTGCAATCGATATGCTTGAGAAGTATAACCTGAATGTTATTGCTGTGGCTGATGCGTGCGGGAGCAGAACGGAAGAGAATCACAGACTCGCACTTGATGCTTTGCGTTCAATTGGTTGTCTCGTTGTTCCGACTGAAACCGTCATATATCACATGCTGGGCAAAGCAGGCACTCCTGAATTCAAGGAACTGCTTCCGCTGTTCAAGTAGTCAATCAGGATAACATGTTCAGGAACAGAAAAGCTCTGTTATTCGGAGCACTGCTGTTCTATCTATACTTCAGAGGAACAGGCGATCACGGTCTCATAGATCCTCTTGAAGGCATAAACGCATCAATATCACTTCACATGTCGGCAGGAGGAAACAGATTCATTCCCAAAATAGGCGAAGTGTTCTCAGCAGGGCGTTCAATTGGAACGTGGTGGCTTGAGGCAATTGCATTGAAAATATTTGGGTGGTCAGAGTTCGCTGTCAGATTTTTTTCTGCTATCTCTGGTCTCATTATGATATGGGCATCTGCAATCTCATCACACGATTCTGAATCACTGATACAAAATACAAGAGCGTCATGGTTATCCGCAGGAATATGCGCAGGTATGACGATATGCTTCACAGTCTCACAACTTGCTTCACCTCATGCAATTTTCGCGGGCCTGATGTCTCTCACTATGGCGGGCATAACTCGTTATCGTGAAAATAAACAATGGCTGTTACTTTCACATTTATGTTCAACGTTTTCATTTATCACTTACGGTTTTGAGGGCTTAATGCTTACATGGCTCGCAGTGATTTTATATTCAGTTCTTGCTGATGATACAGATATGCTTCGTGATTTCTTCACATGGCCTGCGGGAATTATATTTACAATTGCAGTCTCAGGTTCATATTTTCTTCTGTTAATGCTATTGAACACGGACATAATTCAGTTCATGCATTGCAGAATTCACACGTACTCTTTCGGCGGCATTGCAGGAATGTGCGCTTTAGCATTCATTGGGTTCATGCCTTTTCATGGATTCATTCTTAGAGCAATATATGAGGTCATGCCGAGAGAATATCCGGCAAGAAAAACGCCTGAAGTTTTCATGCTCGTGTGGGCTGTCGTATTCGGAGTATCTGCTGTTCTGTCTGGTGATATGCTCATGCTCTCATGTACTGCCGCACCTCTCTCTTCGATTATAGGAAGGAAGCTCGATGTGTGGCTTGAACGTAAGAACATGTATTCAGTGAGAATTTCTGTTATGCTTAATGTCTTGCTGTTAGTTCCTGTTGTCTTTATGATACTTCCGTTCATGATGAATGCATTGCCAGTGATAAGACTCTCTATGCTCTCGTTATTTCCATGGGGAATCACAACCGGACTTTTCCTTTTTGCATCATGGTACTACACGAAGACAAAGCAGATTGAAAAATGGGTTCGCAATGTTCCGGGTGCCGCGCTGTTATGCCTTATGCCTCTTGCAGGAGTATTCAGCCTGACAGCAGAATCATATTCAGTGAGGGATATAGGATTGAGACTGAGAGATTCAGTGAAGGGAAATGACAAAGTGATTCAGTACAGTGTGAATTATCCTTCGGTGTATTTCTATTCGTTCAGGAACTCAATGCTGATTGATTCAGATTTTACGCCGGGAATAGCAGAGAAGAAATTCATCATCGATAATGAAGAGCTGAGTAGATTTTGGAACGGTAAAGATCGTGTGTTCATGATAATACCAACTGAGAGGAGCGCAAATACTTCACTGCCTAAAAATATATTCAGCATTATAGAATCAAATGGTATGCTGTTACTAAGCAACCAAAAATCAGAGAACAAATAACCAAGGAGGAATCTTTGTATAATCATGCGTAAAGTTTTTTGTGTTTTCTGTCTAATATTAATTCTCGCGTCATCTTCATATGCGGACGTAAATCCAGACCTTGAAGTTCAAAAAATAATCGGAGGTTTGTATTCTCTTGCAGTGTATGTATGCCTGAATGGCAAAATTAACCCTGATATCAGCAATTTGACTTCATTCTTCAAAGACATTCCCGAAGACTGGCAGGAAAATGCGAAAGTTGTCCGAGTGAACTCGTCAATATGGGTAGGCGTAAACGTAAATCAGTATTCAACAGCGAGAGCCTTTCTGAGAGAAAATGCAGAAGCACTCAACATAACAGAATCTCCTGCGGGTTATGCATGGATAGGCGGAGATGAGGCATGGATTAAGGCCGGAAATATTTACGACGAGAAAATACATTCTCTAGCAATCAAGGCAGCTAAAGGTTCAGGCAATGATTCAGATATCATATTCCTGAGCAATAACAATCAAGATTCATGGTGGCAGATGAACCCAACACCTAATACAGCGGCAGCCAGAGAAATATTATCACGCTGGGGAGTGAAGAACGCTCCTGAACTTCATAAGCCTGAAGGAAACAAAGTGAGCATATACGAATCAGTTAAACCTTCTGAAGTAATCAGGAAGCCGGCAGGGATTCATATAGCTACGAGAAAAAACAGACTCGATATGTCCATGAATATCGGTAATGTGGTCTTCACACCTGTACCACAGCTTAGACACGACAGGACTACAGTAGAAGAAATAGAAGATGATAATACAAGCTCTGACAAGAAACAGGAAGATAAAACAAAAAAGTAAAACAGGAGGTTGAATAAGCATGTCAGTATTAATATGCGGAGGAGCAGGTTATATCGGCTCACATAACGTAAGGGCATTCAAAGCACATGGTGAAGATGTCATTGTTGTTGACAGTTTAGAGACAGGACACAGGGCATCAATACCTGAAGATGTGAAATTCTATGAGGGAGATATTCGGAACGGTGCACTACTCGATAAAATATTCACTGAGAATAAAGTTGAAGCAGTGATTCACTTCTGCGCATTCTCGCTTGTAGGTGAAAGCGTTGAAGAGCCATTGAAGTATTTTGACAACAACGTAGGCGGAATGATTAGCTTACTTGAGGCCATGCAGAGAAATGACGTTAAGAGAATCATTTTCTCATCATCAGCGGCAACATACGGAGAACCTAAACGAGTTCCAATTCTTGAGACTGACGAGACGAACCCAACGAACCCCTACGGCGAAAGCAAGCGTATCATGGAAAAGATGATGCACTGGGTAAGTGAACGTTATGATATCCGCTATGTCTCATTGAGATACTTCAACGTTGCAGGAGCATGGCATGACGGATCAATAGGCGAAGATCACAGACACGAGACTCATCTTGTGCCGATAATACTTCAGGTACCAATGGGAAAACGCGAATTCGTTACGGTTTACGGTGATGACTACCCAACAAAAGACGGAACATGTATACGAGATTACGTTCATGTTGAAGATTTGGCACGTGCACACATTCTCGCACTTGAATATCTTCGCAAAGGAGGCGAGAGCGGAATCTTCAATCTCGGAAGCGGAGAAGGATATTCAGTTATGGAGATGATTAACGCGGCAAGAACTGCAACAGATCAGAACATACCCGTGAAGATCGGTGCAAGAAGAGCAGGAGACCCTGCGAGATTAATTGCAGATTCAACGAAGGCACATGATATTTTGCATTGGCAGCCGGAAATCACAAAAATGGAAGATATTATCGCAACAGCATGGAAGTGGCATAAATCACACCCGAAAGGATACGCAGACTAATCCGAAAATGGAAGTTTGGAGCGGAATATTAGATAGCTGTCCAGGTTTGCTGTGCTGTGTCGTGAATATCAGAGGCAGACTCGTTTACGCAACTCATGGATACAAAACAATAGCTGCCCGTCTGCTTGGCCACAGGTGCGAGGAAGGCAGGAATTATCCTCCGCTGATTAACGAACTCGATAAAACTCTTCATGAAATGCTCGCCGCTGCGTGTCTTGGCAACACGAATGCAATTGAAGTTACAGAAAGGGGACGGGTATGGGACATCACAGCCTCACCATTGAGAATTACATCACAGAAAATTGAAGGCGTTGTGATTCGCATAATGCGTTCGGAAAATGCAAAAGAAAATTCATTAGCCGCACCAATTGTACGCACTAACCCGAACATATTGAACTCTATCCCCTTCAGAGCATGTGTTGTAGATTCAAACGGGTTAATACTCTCAGCAAATAAATTTTTGTCATTCGGATTCAATACCGCATTGACCAGCCGGAAGATTACGGACATTGCAAAACCGGAATCAGAAGAAGAATTGAACAGCATAATCTCGAAACGATCAGGGCAGGCAGAGTGCAGAATGTATGAAGTGAATGTGAAAAAAAATTTTTACACGTTCGATGAAAGCATATATCACGATGAAGAACTGAACACTGATGAAAATGCAGAATCAGAATCGCATGACACTTCCGAATTCAGACACGTAAGACTTTATGCAAGCCCAATTCAATGGGACGACAAAGAAGCAGTGATGATTACGTTTGAAGATGTAACAGAGTATACGCGTACACATGAACAGTTACGCAAGCTCTTAACGTTCGATTCATCTTCGGGACTTCTGAACCGCAGAGGACTTGAACATGTCATACTTCGTGAACTCGGAACAACAATAATGAAAGCCGGACATTTGAGCCTGATCATTATGGGCATAGATAACTTCAAGGAGATCAACAAGTCAAAAGGCTACATGTCAGGGAACCGTGTGCTTCGTGATTTCGTCTTTACGATGAAGAAATTTCTTGCTGACTATGAAAATGTCTCAATGGGAAGGTGGAGCGGCGATGAGTTCATGATTCTGTTTCAATGTAACGGCGCAAAAGGTGTAGTGATTGCAGATGAGATTCGTGAACGCATGAAGGGTGTTGCATTGAGTGCAGGAGTTGCGGATCTAAGTGACGGAGGATATGTGAGCGTGAATGAGTTCGTAGGTGCGGCCTATGATGCGATGAGTGAAGCGAAAAATAACGGCGGGAATCAAACTGTGCTTGCGAGACGGAAAAAGTAAGAATGATACGTGCACTTAAACGTTACGGTCAGAATTTTCTTCAGGACAGGAACGTTCTTGCATTCATGATTGAACATTCTGGTGCATGCGAGAATGACTGCGTTCTTGAAATTGGGCCTGGACACGGAATTTTGACACGTGCGCTTCTTGATGCTTCTGTGAAGTGCGTACACTGTGTTGAACTTGATGAAAGGTTTCGTGATGAGCTTTCATTGAGTGATGACAGGTTACATGTTCATTGGGGAGATGCAGTTACGTTTGATTATGATTCGCTTGTTCCGTTTCCGAATAAAATTATCGCGAACATTCCATATAACATTACGACACCGTTAATCTGGAAATTGATTCAGTATGCAGAACATGGCCTGACATATCACATGTATATGTTACAGAAGGAAGCTGCAATACGTCTCACTGCTCCTCCAGACACGAAAGCGCGTTATCCTCTGGGAGTTACGGTTGAGGCGATTGGTCGTGCGTCAATCCTGAAGAATGTATCACGTGAATGTTTCAGGCCCATTCCGAATGTTGATTCAGTTATCGCTGAAATTGTGATTGAGAGAAATTTTGAGATTGCGTGTGATTCATTGTGGAGTGAAATGCTTCACAGGGGATTTGCACACAGACGGAAGACATTGCAGAATAACCTGAAGGATTTTATGAGTGTTCCGAATGAGTATGCAAAGATGAGGGCAGAGGATTTGACGTGTGATGAATGGCTGAAGATATATCGTGAATTGAAAAAGGGCCGCAATGTTTTAACGACCCTTTGATGTTTTATGCTTCTCTCTTTGGACATCTCTCTATCAGTGATACAATCGCATCTACTGAATTGAAATTCCTGCTCTCTAATTCATCAAACGGAATATCTATCCCGAACTCCATTGTAAGTTCAGCTATTATTGTCGTAACTGCCAGTGAATCAAGAATACCGTCATCAACAAGATTATTTGAACTCTCAAAATTGATTCCTGGAAGTGCTCTCTTCAGAAGCCTTAACACTTTTTCACGCATTATTCTTCACCTCCTCGTCAGCAGGCCATCCCAACCCAACAGCACCATACACAACATGATTCTCAGGTATGCCGAATTCACCGCAAATATCAGATGAAGATTCAATTCTGCATACCCCTAGACCGAATGCATGCGCAGAAAGCATAATATTCTCAATCACCGTCAGGTGTCCAAACAGATTGAACGACTGGAACACCATGCCCATTTTCTGCCGCACCTTGTGGATGTCGCACTTGCGGCCGGTGATCTCCGTACCGTCCACCCAGATGCGCCCGGAGGTGGGCCGTTCCAACAGATTGATACAGCGGAGCAGCGTGCTCTTGCCGGTTCCGGAGGGGCCGATGA
>CAJOLN010000092.1 GCA_905235395.1 uncultured Synergistales bacterium | reverse complement strand
AGCTACGATTGAAGTGCAGGACAACACAGATTCATCCGATGGAATCGTTAAGGTAACTATAACGGACAAAGCCAGCACCGACCTTAAAGGCTATGGACTTACAGTCACCAATACCAGTGATGGAGGTCTTAGCCTTGAGGCAAAGTCACTTTCTTCAGATGCGCTGGTGAAACTGTCATCGGGCTACAAGTTTACAGTAACCGCGACTAACCAGTACGAGAAGAAAGCCGGAGACGGAAAGTGGCAGAATGGAAAAACGACGAAGGATTACACGCTGAAGCTCAAAGCAACTGCTCCAAAGTTCACCACAAAGAGCATTTCCTCTTTCACAAAGGCTGCGGCAGGGGAGGCTACGATCGATATAACCGGATCGAAGCCTATAGACTTCAAAGTGTCCATAACAAAGAAAGATTTAGAGAAATTCGGCATAGAATTACCGAAGACTTCAAAAGATGGAATAGTGTTAACCAAAGACGCTGACTCTATCACAGGCTTTAAGATTACATCAAAGGATACAGAGGACGGACTTCAGCTTACACTCGCGAAAGAGGCAAATATCGGCGGTTCATTCAAGAATCTGCCTATAACGTTTGAAGCTGAAAATGTAATGACAGATATGAAGAAAAAGTCTGTAACGAAGGCATACAAGGTTACGATGACAGGAACAGCACCTGAATGGTATTTAACAGACGGTCCAACGTCATTAGGTACGTACCCAATGAAGGTATCAGAGGACTTCACAGAGTTTATGTTCAGGGCTAAATCATCTGATGCAATGACCTTCAATTTCAAGGCAAGCGGCGATGCTCCTGTGAAGGTTACATTTTCACCGAAAGACGGAACGGCAGGACTTAAGATCACAGAGAGTAAAGATCTCCCGGGCGTAGTAGTTACCTTACCTGCGAATAAAGCTGAAGCGAAGACTACAAAGCTGAAGTTTGTTGCAGAGAACGGAGAAGAAAAAGTAACACTCCAACTTTCGCTCATAGGTCAGGATCCGCCTAAGATCGACTACAATAAAGATAAGTACTACAAAGATGTTGAGGTGGGCAAGAAGTTCAGCTTTACACCGAAACTCAAGAGCGGAACGAAGCCTATTGAGTGGTATATCCATCCGGATTCACCTGTATCATCAGCAGATCTCCAGCAAAGCTACGACATTACGATCGACAAGGATAAGGGAACACTCAGCGGGATACCTAAAAACGTAACGCTGTCAACGGACAATAAGACTTATTCCAGAAGGACAGTGTGGATTTATGCTAAAAATGGTGCGGGAAGCTCAGATGTTGTTGCATCTGTTGATATAGGTGTAATGGGCACTAAACCGAAAATTGACAAAGATACAGCGACCGTCAGTATTACGAGGGGTACAAAGGTAAGCGGAGATGCTTTTACGCTTAAGGCCACAGCAAATGGTGAGGAGATTTCAAGCAAGGATCTCACATGGACGATTACTCCGAAGGGCAGCAAGAAGAATATGAGCGATTATATTAAAGGCTTAGATCTTGTGAGCGTAGACGGTATGCTTTCAGGTGAGCCTGAGGTGGCAGGAAAGGCAACTGTACCTGTTACTATCGACCATTACGGAGCAAAGGGTACTGCATCAGTGAAGATCACAGTTTACGACCCGACACCTAGTATTGTTTCAACTGATAAAGGCATCATTCTTATTAAGAACGTGAAAGTTGATGATAAGCAGAAGACCACTTCTGCCTATACCGCAAAGATGACGCTGACAATCTCAGATGATACCAAAGCAACTGGTTCATCAAAGATTACATGGAAAGCCAGCAAGCCGGGCGAAAAAGCACTTTCTGTGAAACTCGTAAAAGGCAGCGATAAGAATGGCAACACTGCAACGGTTGAAGTTACTCTCGGAAAGGGCAAAGTACTTGATGTAAACGACAGCAACGATGTTATTCCGTTCAAGGATGAATTCACTGTAACCGCTACGAACTCAGGTGCTCTTAAAGGTGAAAATTCTGATTCAATAACAATTACGATTCAGGTAACGAGTTCAGATACTTATACAGTGACAGATGACGCTTCCTACGAAGAGGAGACGATCGGTGAGACGAAAGCTCTCGAAGAAGACATCGTAACGGACGAAGAACTTACCGCAGAAATCGGCGAAGGTGAAGTTACACTCGGAGCTGAGAGAACAGTCGGTATGCTTTCGGCAAGTGAGGCGGCAATTCTCGATGAAGGCAGATTCGTGATTGCGGCAATTCTTCCTGAGATCAGCGCAACAGCAGACGGTCAGTATGGATTTGAAGTTGATCTTGCTGAGAACGTGAAACCTGGTGCAAAACTCTACTGGTTCGCATTCCCGAAAGATGCGGCTGCGTCCGATGATGACAATATCATTGACTTCTTCGATGAAGACGGTGCTGATACGGAAGTTGTACCGGAAGATCACATTGTAATCGTGTATCCTTGGCTCAGAGCAGGCGTAACATATGGCCCTGTAATTGCTGTAAAGGCAGAAGATGCTGAAGAAGGCGAAGCAGTAACTGAAGGAGAACTTGAAGAAACTGCAGAGGGTGAAACTGCATCAGAAACAACTGAAGTAGAAAAACCTTCAGAGGAAGCAGCGGAGTAAAGAAATCTCATTCAGGGGAAAAGACATAAGACATTAAAACATTAAGCGAAGGCACCCTGTCTTAAAAGGCGGGGTGTTTTCTTATGCTCAAAGATTCGTAATTCACTTGACAATTTAATTTGCATATGTGATTATTTACTCGCAAAAATTTTTTCATAAACGGAGATTTTAAGGTTGCATAATAGAAGTCTTAACTCATCAGAGTTTTTCAGCTTTGCGTTTAACCGCTGGTATTATTATCAGAGGTTTAAATTGCTTTGGCTGACTTGAGGCTTCAATCATACAACTGAATACACGAATCCAAACAGAAGCACCTTCTGAGACAGTCAAAGAATTTCAGAGGGTGCTTTTGTTATCCCGAAATTTTAATCGAGGAGAGAATCAAAACATGCCTGCCAACGTAAAAATAGACAACGGAACTCACAATTACATCATAAAGATACGCAAAGGATTAATTGAGCGTCTTGCTATTGAGATACAGAAGCTCAATGAAGGATCAGATACGGAGATTGCATTGATAACTGACGAAAAAGTTTCAGAGTTATATCTTCAGAAGGTGATCATGAACTTTCAGAATTGTCCTAAGCCCGAAGGAACTAAAACACGAATTTGTGAACTGCTGATTGATTCGCATGAGGCTTCAAAGAATTTCAAAACGGTATCAGGACTTCTTGAGGATATTGCAGAACTTGGCCTTAGCAACAGAGTATGCGTGGTTGCACTTGGAGGCGGAGTTGTGTGTGACGCGGCAGGATTTGCGGCAGGGTGCTACAAGAACGGTGTCAGGCTCGTGCTCGTCCCTACGACTATTGCGGCAATGGTGAAGTCATCTGCTGGAGGTCATGCAAGATTGAATCTCTCTGCCGGTGAAAATCTCGCGGGAATGTCATATAATCCTTCACTTGTTCTGTGTGATACCGAATGCCTCAGAACACTTCAGAATGATGAATACAGAAGCGGATTATCTGAAGCATTAAAAACTTCGATTGTTGCAGGAGGAGATGTGTTCAGAATGTTTGAGCGCGGAATTGATTCGGGGAATATAGAGAAAGTGATTGAGGAATGCGTGAAGTTCAGAGGGAATATATCTGGAAATGAAAACATGCAGAAGGCATTGAAGTTAGGCTGTGTTGTCGGAAGTGCAATAGGAGCACTGAGCATGTACGAAATTCAGCATGGACTTGCAACGGCAGAGGGCATAGCGATAACTGCAAGAGCGTCTGCAAAAATGGGCTGGTGCAGTGAGAATACATCTGAGAGAATCATAAACGCAATGAGAAAAAATAATCTGCCTGTTTCATGCAGAAGTTTCACAGCTCAGGACATCGCACAGGCAGCACTCGCAAACAGAACACAGGGAAGCATGATTGATATGGTGATTGCGTCCGAGATTGGGAAATGCGAAATAAAAAGTGTAAAGGCGGATGAACTTGAAGGCATTATTTCTATGGGAATGACCGCGTAAATATAATATAATATAGCAACATACTTTTCATGCTTTTCAGGAGGTGCTATACACATGGAAATACGTTTTGTTCAGCGAGGCACTGAAGTAGACAGCAAGCTCAGGGATTACATGGAGAAGAAGATCTCGAAACTGGAGAAATTCTTCAAGAAGATACTGAACTGTCAGATTGTGGTTACTCATCACAAGGGCAGCTTCAATGTTGAGACGACAGCCAATGCAAATGGAGTAATTCTCAGGGCAGAAGAAGATGCAAATGAACCGAGAGAGGCATTTGATCAGGCACTGAAGAATCTTGAACGTCGAATCAAGAAGCATAATTCATATCTCAAGGACAGGGCACAGTTAGGTGCAGGTGATTTCACGTTCAGCCTTGAAGAAGTTGAAGAGCCGGCAGAATCATCCAGTGAGATTGAGAAGGTCAAGAAGGTTCAGCTTAACCCTATGGAGCCTGCAGAAGCTATCATGCAAATGGAGCTTATTGGTCATGCGTTCTTCATGTTCCAGAATGCAGAGACAGGAGAGATTAACGTAGTCTATAAACGCAAAGAGAACGGCTACGGTCTTCTTGAGCCTGTGAGATAGTTCAATACGTTCCCTCTGGCTTAATCGTCAGGGGGAATTTTTTTTTGCCTCTTGACTTTACCCCCCCCCCCATAAAGTATAATTGTAAAAATGTCAATATGTAAAAGGAGGAATTTTTCGTGAGTACCAGGAAATTTTTGCTATATGTGTTCATATCAGAGCAGAACAGACATACATGGGCAAAGAAGTTCAGACTGAAGGCGAAATAACGGATATAAAAAGGGGAGATAACGGGAAATTCGTTGTTGTTCTTAAGGAAATAGACAAATGGGATAATTTTTTCTTCAACTGCGAGCTTTCAAATGAATCTCTCAGTCTTGCATCAAATCTCTCAAACGGAAGCAAAATAGTAATTCGAGGAACTGTTTATCAGTTTCACCAGTTAGAGCAGGGAATATTCATTGTAGGGAATATAGTATCACTCAGAAACTCTGTAATAACTCATATAATGACACAGGCGGAAATTGATTTCAGGCAGGTTCTCGAAGAAGCACGGAGAGGTGAACGAAATGCACAATTCAATGTGGCATGCAGATACGCTGAAGGAAACGGTACTGCACAGAATTATGATGAGGCTGTACGCTGGTATAAAGAGGCTATCAATAAAGGTCATGTAACCGCAATGGAACATCTTGGTTCGATGTACAGGGACGGGCGCGGTGTCGAAAAGAATCTTGATGAGGCTATAAGGCTGTTTCGTAAGTCAGCAGATAACGGAAGCAGTGCAGGCATGACACTTCTTGGCCATATGTACGAAAACGGAATTGGCACGGATAAAAACATAACAGAGGCTTTAGTCTGGTACAACAAGGGAGCATGTAGGGGAAATGAATTCGCTTTAAGCAAGATAAAAACGTATGCAGAAGAAGGAAATTCCGATGCAGTTAGATACTTGGCTGATATGTACTATAGCGGCAACGGATTAAAAAAAGATTATTCTGAGGATTTCAAGTTATACAGCAGGATCTCAGGACAGGACGAAAGCGGATATGCTGAATATATGCTCGCCAGAATGTACGAAGATGGACAGGGAACAGATAAGAATATTGATGAAGCTGTGAGGTTCTATCAGTCGTCCGCAGAACACGGATATGCTGAATCGGCGTACATGCTCTCTAAAATCTACGGAGAAAAAGACGCATTGCAGACTGTACGATATCTGAAGCAAGCTATGAACCTGGGGCATGAGGAAGCGAAATCTGCCTATAACAACTTACGCAGGGAATTTGAAAAGATGCTGCTACAGAACAGTGATGAGCTAAAAAAGTTTGTCAGAGAAGAAAAGAAAGATGTTATAGACACTTTTAATGCTTTAATTGCAGAATTAGGGCTTAGTTATGATCTTGGGGCAGACTTGCAGTCAGACTCATCAAGGAAGTATGTCATCAACGGCAACAAAGTAAACATCCGTGCACAACCCAACACACGTGCAAAAGTTACAATTCAGCTCAACACTGGAGATATTGTTGAAGTGCTTGATACATCAGGAAGAGGCAGCAACATATGGTACAAGATAAAGACTTCAAAGGGCAATACAGGCTGGGTGTTTGGAGAATATATAAGGCAGAAATAATAATGCTGATAATATTTTCCCTCTGTGTTAAAAGCAGGGGGAATTTTTTATGCGTGATATTATTATTCTTCATGAGGTGAAACAATGAATAATATCAGAAACTTTTGCATAATCGCTCACATCGATCACGGGAAATCTACTCTCGCTGACAGATTATTAGAATCAACAGGCACTATCGCTTCAAGAGATATGAAAGCTCAGATATTAGACTCACTCACTCTTGAACGTGAAAGAGGCATAACAATAAAGCTCGTACCAGTCCGAATGAATTACACGGCTGATGACGGCAATCAATACATTCTCAATCTCATAGATACTCCAGGCCATGTTGATTTTGCATACGAAGTATCACGCTCACTCGCCGCTTGTGAAGGTGCATTACTGGTTGTAGATGCCTCACAGGGAGTTGAAGCACAGACAGTAGCGAATGCATATCAGGCAATAGAACAGGGACTCGAAATTCTTCCCGTAATCAACAAAATAGATTTGCCCTCAGCAAGACCAGATAACGCTAAACAGGAAAT
>CAJOLN010000091.1 GCA_905235395.1 uncultured Synergistales bacterium | reverse complement strand
CGAATCTCGAATTTCAATCGCGGAGGACTGTTAGCATTTCCCGAATCGCCTTTAGGAGTGTTCTCTCAGCCTTCAGGAGGATATATCTCATTGAGATTCCCAAGACACAGAAAGGTAATGAAACCTACAATGCCGTTAGTGAGATGCATTCCTGTACTCATGGCCTCACTTGGTGACAGTGATGTGATTCTTCGTTCACTTCTCGACAAACGTTTTGAGGAACTTGACGGTTTGATAGTTTCAGGACTTGGAGACGGAGATGTACCAAGCTCATGGATACCATTACTGAGAAAATTATTGCGTGCGGATATTCCGATTGTCTTAACGTCTAGATACCCTGACGGATTCGTACAGGCGACGGAAAATTACGAGGGAAGTGCAGCACAGCTTCTCGAAATGGGACTGATTAACGGAGGAATGCTTTCACCGTATCAGGCACGTATTAAACTCGCAGTAGGTCTCGCCTCTGGTCTGAAGGGTCATGAACTCGCAGATTATATCAACGGTAAGTAAAGATGTCAGGAATAGTAGCAATAGCA
Source organism: uncultured Synergistales bacterium (assembly GCA_905235395.1). Classification (GTDB taxonomy): domain Bacteria; phylum Synergistota; class Synergistia; order Synergistales; family Aminobacteriaceae; genus JAFUXM01. The sequence continues at coordinate 6,305 of CAJOLN010000091.1, read as the reverse complement.
GGCCGTCCTAATGTCGGAAAGTCATCACTCTTCAATCGTCTCACAGAAACGAAGAATGCAATAGTAGATGATATGCCAGGAGTAACGAGAGACAGGTTATACGGAGAAGTGAATTACGGAGGCAGAAGTTTTTATGTGATTGATACGGGCGGAATATATGGAGAGGATACAGCATTCAGTACAGGGATAAAGGCGCATGTTGATGAGGCAGTTAGGGAATGTGATGCAGTAATCTTCATGCTGGACGGCCATGACGGAGTAACAGGTTCAGATGAAGAGATTGCAGAATTCTTGCGCAGGGCAGGGAATAAACCTGTAATTGTTGCGGTGAATAAACTCGATGACGTGAAGCATGATGACCTTGCGAATGATGCATACACTTTAGGCTTTGAGAATGTAATTCCGATAAGCGCACTTCATAAACGCGGAATATATGAACTTCTTGATGCAGTACTTGAAGTTCTGCCTGAAGACATTCCCGATGAAGATGCAAATGAAGACGGCGAGATTAGAATCGTGATTGCGGGTAAGCCCAACGTAGGAAAATCATCACTGCTAAATAAGATGACAGGTTCGGAACGTTCATTAGTGAGTCCTGTTGCGGGAACAACGAGAGACCCAGTAGACACGAGAACAGAAATTGACGGTCAGAGATTCAGAATCATAGACACGGCAGGACTACGAAGACGCGCAAAGTTTGACGGTGATTTAGAGTATTATTCGTTTGTGAGGACACTATCAGCGGTTGACCGTTCAGATGTTGCATTGCTTCTAATGGATGCAAGAGAGCCATGCACAGATCAGGATAAGAGGATAGCCTCGCATGTAGTGCAGAAGGGTAAAGGAATAATAATAGTAATCAACAAATGGGATTTGATTCACGGGGAGAACAAAGCAGATGAACTCATGAAGAAGATTCGAGATGATATGCCGTTCATCAATTATGCGCCTGTGATATTTGCGTCTGCGCTTAACGGTCGAGGATTGAAGAAGATAACAGATACAGTGAAGAACGTATACAAGAATCGACAGAAGAGAATAGCGACTAACATTCTGAATCGATTGATGAGGGATGTGCTTGCATTCGACAGATTACCGTCAGACCGTAAAGGGCGGACATTGAAGGTATATTATTGTTCGCAGGCAGAGAGTGAACCTCCAACGTTTATATTCTTTGTGAATACTCCTGAGCTAGTGAGTACTGGCTTTGAGAATCACGTGAAGAATAAGCTGCGTGAGCTTGAGGATTTCACGGGTACGCCGATACGAACATTTTGGCGAGGAAGGGAGAAGGGCAATTAATGGAGAAGGAAAAAGAGAAACTGACACTTCGGGGGATAATCTTTGCAGGAATAAAGAAGTTTGCAGGCGAGATTATTGGAGTTGTACTGCTTGCATGTTTCTTATGGGCATTTCCTGGCTTTAGGTCATTGTTCACGAATCACACTTTCACTACGAAAGATGAATCACAAGTTGAGATTCAGAATGAGCTTGAACCTCATCGTAAGGAAGAGGAACGCTTGAAGAAGGAACTGAAGGAAGCAGAAGCAAACAAAGGAGGCAATATGCTTGAGACTTCGAGACTTTGAACGTACACTCCCCGAATCTCAACGCTGGGAGAATTTGACGCTCGCAAATGATTTCATGTTCGGAAGGATTATGCGCGACCCTGAACTCTGCACTGAGATGATTCGCAGAATACTTCCTGATATGAATATTGGACATGTAGAATTCACACAGCCGCAGAAATCATCAAAGTATTCACTTGATACACGAGGAGTACGCTTCGATGTCTATGCTGAATCAGACAACCGAAAGATATTCGACTGCGAAGTTCAGACAACGGACAAGAAAGACCTTCCCAGACGAACGAGAGCATATCATTCAATTCTGGGAATGGAAGCGTTAGAGAAGGAGAGGCAGCAGGAAACAGGAAAATATAACGATATGCCTGATGCATTTGTGATTTTCATCTGCATGTTCGATCCTTTTGATTACGGCAGGCATTATTACTCCTTCTGCAACATGAGCAGTGAAGTTGACGGTCTGAAATTGAATGATGGAACTGCTACAATATTTCTCAACGCAAAAGGTCAGGCTGATGATATTAACGGTGAACTGAAAGCGTTTCTTGACTTTATGCTCGGCAAAACCAGCGATGACCCGTTTATCATGAGGCTTGAAGAACGGCTTGATATTGCGAAACTAAATGCGAAAGAGAGGCGTAATTACATGTTACAGAAATTGTATGAATGGGAAAGAGACAGCGAAACATTAACTAAAGGAATTGAGAAAGGAATTGTTCAAGGAATTGAGATAGGACGTACTCAAGGAATTGAGATAGGACGTGCTCAAGGAATTGAGATAGGACGTGCAGATATGTTCAATTCAGTCATAGAGTTTATGAAACTGAATGGAATGAGCGAAGAGAAGATAAATAACCTCAGAGCTTCAATCATGGAATCATAACGGAGGAATTAAACATGAAAAAATTTATTTTGCTGATGGCATTCATCTTATCCGTCGGCATATCTTCAGCATACGCACAAACCACTATAACACTTGCTGAATTACACGGTACAGTAGGCGTTCAAATGGAAGAATTCGTGAAGGAAGTGATTCATGATTCAGAACTGAAGAATGATTCACTCATCATCTTTGAACTCGATACTCCCGGCGGTCTCGTTGAGGCCATGCGAGGAATTGTTCAGTCGATTCTTGCCTCGAAAGTTCCCGTTGCAGTATGGATACCTTCAGGAGGCAGAGCAGCAAGTGCAGGAGCATTCATCGTTCAGTCAGCACACATAGCGGCAATGTCTCCTGGAACGAATATCGGTGCAGCACATCCAGTTTCAGCATCAGGAGACGACATCAAAGACGATATGAGCAAGAAGGTAATGAATGACCTTAAAGCTCAAATGCGTTCAGTAGTTCAGCTTCGAGGAAGAAATGAATCGGTCGCAGAACAAATGATTGAGGAAAGCATATCACTCACAGCAACAGAGGCATTGCGTCAGAGAGTGATAGACATAGTTACAGGAGATGTGAACTCACTGATAAAAGCAATATCGGGACGGCGAATCAAAATCGGTTCTGAAACTATCAGAATGAATTTTGATTCAGAGATCAGCGTTTCAAAAGTTCAGATGTCATTCAGTGAACGCATAATACAATTCGTATCCAGTCCTGAAATTGCATACCTGTTATTATCCGGCGGAATCATGGCCATATTCTTTGAGATAATCACTCCAGGAGGTTTCATGCTCGGCACTGCTGGAGGCATTATGCTTTTGCTCGGTGCAATCGGATTAAAGATGCTTCCGTTCAACTGGGCAGGACTAATCTTAATCGTCGCAGGCATAATCGTAATGGCAATTGATATTATTGCTGGCACAATGGGAATATTAACGTTGCTTGGCCTTCCTGTATTCTGTTTAGGCGGAATATTTTTGTTCCGTGCTCCGGGCGGTGAGTTACTTCAAATCTCATTGTCATTCATTATTGGCATAGCATTAGCACTCGGAATATGCTTCGCTCTGGTCGCGTATCTGGTCATAAAGGGAATCCGCCGGAAGGTCTCAACAGGTGAACAGGGAATGAAGGGACTTGATGTTGAAGTGATTGAAGGCTTTGATGATTCAGAATACGGACAGGTAATGTGTCATGGAGAAATCTGGCGTGCGAAATCAGAAGGAGATTCATTCGTGAAAGGTCAGAAGGGAATCGTTAAGTCCGTTGATGGAATGACGCTCATAGTTACGCCGAAGAATTAACGAAAAAAAAAAACGCAGTGTCTTTGCGTGGGACACTGCGCATTTTAAGGGGGAAGGATACTGGTTTCGATGACGCAAGACTTACGCAAACACGATTAATTACAAGAAAAAAAAAATATATATCGGCCTGCGTCATAGAATGCATTGTTGTAATCTGCTTCAAATAGCACAAAGCGTATTTTATCGCAACTTCACGAAAAAACCAAATTTCTTTACGTGTTATTTCTTACTTTATTGCCGGAGCAGACGCAGAAATTGCTTCAAGTATTGCGTATCTGTCCATCTGAAGATGTTTCGTCATCGCGAGTGCCTCTTCAATCGGTGTCTCAACGATTCCGCCTTCACGTGTGCAGATTACGCTTCCTGTTCTGCCTTCAGCAAACGCCTTCACTGCATAATATCCCATTCTCGTGGCTGTCTCTCTGTCTCTTCCAGTCGGAGCACCGCCTCTCTGAATATGACCAAGAACCGTAACTCTTGGATCAAGGCCAAGTGATTCATGAATTCGATTGCCGATGTCGAATGCACTTCCTGCACCTTCAGCGACAACAATCATGAAGTGAGTTGCACCAGATAAACGAGAGTTCTGAATTCTCGCAACAACATCTTCCTCGAAATTGAGTTCGTGTTCAGGCACAAGTACTGCCGTTGCACCTACAGCAATTCCGACATAGAGCGCGAGGAATCCTGCATGACGGCCCATAACCTCAACGACTGAGCACCTTTCATGAGACTGCATTGTGTCGCGTAACTTGTCGATGCAATCAATCGCTGTGTTGCATGCTGAATCGAATCCTATCGTGTAGTTCGTACAGCCAATATCATTGTCGATTGTCGCGGGAATACCCATTGTTGGAATTCCGAGTCTTGAGAGTTCAAGTGCACCTCTGAATGTTCCGTCTCCGCCTATTGCGATTATTCCGTCAAGGCCGAGCATTCTGCATGTTGATACTGCCTTCTGTCTTCCTTCTTCAGTCATGAACTCCTGACTGCGTGCAGTGTAGAGAATTGTGCCTCCGTGTCCGAGTATGTGCCTTACGCTTGATGAGTCAAGTATTATGAAGTCGCTGTTAATGAGTCCTTGCCAGCCTCTGCGGATTCCAATGCATTCAATGCCGTAAAATATTGCTGTCCTCGTTACGGCTCTTACTGCCGCGTTCATTCCTGGTGAATCTCCTCCGCTGGTGAGAACTCCTATGCGTTTTATCTTTCTGTCCATGTGAGATTGATGCTCCCTTCTGAAAGTTTATGTATGATGTGGAATAAAAATTATATTATGCTCTCTGAATTCATCATGTCAAGAAATTCCTGCTCACTTATAATCTTTATGCCGAGTTTCTCCGCCTTAGTGAATTTTGAGCCGCTGTTCTCTCCTGCAACTACATAATTCGTATTTGAACTCACACTTGATGCTGTCTTTCCTCCAAATGATTTCACAAGTGCACTTGCCTTCTCTCGTGTCATTGATGATAATGCTCCTGTGAAAACGAAAATTTTCCCCTCAAGTTTCCTGGCCTCTCCTGCAAATTTCTCAATGCTCATTGTGAATCCCATTTCACTGAATTTTTTCATGAGCTTCATGTTCTCATCATTCCTGAAGAACTCATGCACTGATTTCGCAATCACAGGCCCAATTCCGTCTATTGAAGATATTTCACTCTCGTCAGCTTTCATCATTGCATCGAGATCACCGAAGTGTTCAGTGAGAAGAGACGCTGCACCGCTGCCAACATCAGGAATGCCCAGAGCAGTAATGAGATTCACGAACGGACGAGACTTTGATAGTTCAAGTTCCGCAAGAATATTCTCTGCTGTCTTGTCTGCAATCTTTTCGAGTTCAACCCAGTCTGAAACTTCAAGTTCGTATATATCACTCAGTCTCTTAACTTTCCCTGACGCAATCAATTTCTCACATAATTTCTTTCCGATACCTTTGATGTTCATTCCCGAACGTGACGCAAAATATTTTAATCCTTCAACCAGTTGTGCAGGACATGATGCGCGGTTAGGACATCGATATGCGGCTTCATTCGGCAGTCTCACAATTTCAGAATCACATGCAGGACATCTCTCCGGCATTACGAATCTCTCTTCACTTCCTGTTCTCGAATCAACATCTACATCAACAATCTCAGGGATAATTTCTGCGGCCTTTCTCACTCTCACGAAATCACCTACACGAATATCTTTGCGTTCAATTTCGTCTGCGTTGTGAAGTCCCGCACGCTGTACCTGAGTTCCTCCTAGCCTCACGGGTTCAAGTATCGCTACAGGCGTTAATACTCCCGTCCTTCCGACCGAAATTCTTATGTCGAGTAAACGCGTTCTTGCTTCCTCTGGAGGATACTTGTACGCGACTGCCCAGCGCGGTGCATGTGATGTTGAGCCTATATCTGCCCACCTCGTTAAATCATTGAGCTTTATCACTACACCGTCAGTTATGTAGCCCAGCTTGTATCTTTCGTTCTGCCATTTCGAGATGAATTCGTTCACATCATCAAGTGATTCGCATACACGATATGCACTTTGCAC
>CAJOLN010000090.1 GCA_905235395.1 uncultured Synergistales bacterium | reverse complement strand
CGAAAAAGATTACGGGCTGAAATGGTTTCTTACACGCGAATCAAAACGTGATGTTATTATTGCATTGCTTGTTACGCTTGTGCCTTTGACGTTCATATCATTGTACTGGCCGTATGAATGGGGCGGACGAGGATTGAAGAATCCGTCATTGTGGCAAGCAATAGATCAGCTTGGAGGAGGAATAGCGGCGGCATTCATTGAAGAGACATTCTTCAGGGGCTGGCTTCAGACGATTCTGATTCGCAAAACAGGAATATACATCGGGATATTTCTTGCAACACTTCTTTTCGCATTAAGTCATTTAATCGTTTTAACTGGCTGGTTACGTGTCGCTACATTCTTTCCAGGTTTAGTTATGGCAGTCTTACGTTTAAGGGGAGGTTCAGTTATGCCGTCAATAATTTATCATGCAGTCTGCAATGTCTGGGCTGTATGGTTTGCACCGATACCATGATGAAAAAATTTATATTCACTGTTCTAATTTTATTTTGCGTTTCGTGTTCATGCTATGCATCTGAAAATTTCATTGAGCTTCGTATACCCTGCAATGTAGGTTCAGAAGTTCAAGCCGTAATGCCAAACGGAGAAATCATTTCACTTGGCCATGTTCTGATGACACCTTCAAAAACGAATTGGCCTGCTTACACTGCGAGCAAGTGGTCGAGTCCTTCAAGTGTATGTGCGTCAGCCGTGAATGCGATTCATATTCTGATTCGTGTTGAGAATGACAGAGGAAGAATCATAAGTCTTGTGCCTTCAGTTACAGTTGCGCCAGCGGCATCACGAGGTTCATTTTTTTCACTGGACATGCCTGCGGGAACTGGAATATTCGGAGGGTTCGCACCTCTCACGGGTTCAAAGGTTACAGTCATGCATGAGGGGACTGAACATGAACTTACAGATGTGCCAGAGGAAAACGATACGCTGATTATACGAACATCATTATCATCTGAAAGCGGCGTTTACATGTGCGACATAGAGAATCGTTCGGCAGGAAGGGTAATCGCATATGATTCACGAGGGCCGAAAGTTATCGCGAGGGTAATACGACCTGTTCACGGAGTAGGACGTTTCGGAGGAAGCATATATCAGAATCGCGGAAGGATAAGAGCGTCTCATTCAGGAGTGATTGATACCGCAACTGCACCGCGTGATATTCTGGGAGGAATTCAAATTATGCCTCTGAAACATGCATTGACATCACCAGAGATGATCAACGCATGGGTATTAACGCAATGGATGATAATTGCTCCACTGCCAGATATGCCTGACCTTGAAGGACATGCACCGTTATTCAGGAGTGCGTTAGTGCCTGGTGCACAGTTGAATGATAAGCTGCCGGACTTATGGAGTCATTACGGAAGAAGGCCGTTAGTCTTGTGCAGGAGGGATGGCGGAAACTGGGAGATGTTGCCTGAAGTATCAGGTAAGGTTGATGATGCATTGAATGATGTTACGCATTTAAGATTATATTTTCCAACATGGAATGAGCCGCAAGGGAGGAAGAACAATGAACAATAACTTTCTGAGTTCATCAGAGATTGCAGAGTTTACAGTGAATACAGGAGTGAAAAAAGCGAATCTCTCAGTTATTAATCAATTCGTTCTGGGCATACTCGCAGGAGCATTCATAGCTTTTGGTGCACAGGCCGCTAACATGGCCTCGCATACAATCGTGAATGTCAGTATCGGAAAACTCATCGGAGGATTAATCTTTCCAGTTGGCTTGATGTTCGTGCTGCTTGCAGGTGCAGAATTATTCACTGGTAACTGTCTTATGATTATGGCACTCGCTGAACGAAAGATAACTTTGATTCAATTATTGCGATCATGGATTGTCGTTTATCTTGGAAATTTAGCAGGCGGGATTCTAATGGCATTTTTAATTTCATGGTCTGGTCAGTTGAATTACACAGGAAATTTGCTTGGTGCTTTCACGATTAAGGCAGCAGCAGGAAAAGTAAATCTTTCATTCATGAATGCGTTCGTGCTTGGCGTATTATGCAACTGGGTCGTATGTCTCGCAGTCTGGATTTCATTCGGAGCTAAGGAAGTTATCAGCAAGATATTCTGTGCGTTCTTCCCGATATGTATGTTCGTAGCGTCAGGATTTGAACACAGCATAGCGAACATGTACTATATTCCTGCGGGAATACTTGCGAAGTGCAATGTGTTATATGTCTCTAAGGCAATTGAATCAGGAGTGTCACAATCAGCAATTGATTCACTGAACTGGTGCACAATGTTCGCGAATAATCTTTTGCCCGTTACACTCGGAAATATAATCGGAGGTTCATGTTTCGTCGGTCTGGTCTACTGGTTCGTACATCTCAGAGGCAGGAAGTCGTGAAAAAATTTCTGTGTGCATTGATTCTCGTCTTCATGTTCAATAATTCATCATTCGCCGAGCTTCACACCAGCACAGAATCAGAACGTGAAGAGCGTCTGAATATCGCAGTCTCAAATTTGAATCTCTCATTGTCAGATATGGATATGCTGATACTTCAGAACAGTCTCGCGAAGACCAGAGAAAATTTTCTGCGCCTCTACGGTGAATTGTGGCAGAAGTCTTCATTATCGGATAAGCTGACGAAGGCAGTAGAAGAATCAATAAACGCACGCACGAAAAAAATGTTATGGGGAACTAAGAGTTTACAGCTTGGCCTGAATTCCGGAAAGGTAATCAACAAGATACAGCAGAATGTAGCTTCAAAGATTGCGGAAGATTACAATATTTTTCTTGTTGAATTTGAATCAGAATTCACGATTGAACTTCACCATGAGCTTGAAACTTTTCATAACAGAGTAAGTTCACTCGTAATTTCATCTGTCAAAAATCCCATAGTCCGTGCATATCTCAAAAAGAATCTTCACATTGAATCCGATGATGTGAATCTCAAACTCAAAGCAGGAGGCCAGGAAGACATTTCAGAATTTCAGAAAGATTTTGCAGCTTACATTAACAAATATGTAGAGAGAGCAGAAATCTACAGGCAGTTCACATCAGGTGCATTAGGAACACTCATAAGCGATAACGTTCCTGTTGTAGGTAAGGTACTCTTGGTATGGAGCATATATGATATAGCATCAATGGCATGGAAAGCAGAATCAGATGTGCGTAAAATTCTTCATGAACGAAATCAGAGCATATACAGCAGTGAACTTCCGTTAGTGTACTGGGACGTGATAGAGGCCCATGTGATTGAGATGTTTATTGAGAGATACACGAATATATATGATACAAGACGAAAGGCTTTTGAGTTTTCAAATAATCCAAAGATACTTGAACGTTACGCAGAGATGAACGAAGCAGAACGAATCAAATTTGCGGAAGAACTTATGAATCAATAGTGAGTAAAGAAATGCCTTCTCGGAGTGATAATATTCACATGAGGAGGTTTTATTATGGCAAAAAATTTATTTGGACTTCCACAGCTCGATTACTTCAGGGCATCGCTTGATGAACGTTCATTGAAGAGTTTGAATGATGCAGTCAGACGCATAATAGATGTGAAGAAGAACGGCGGCCATGTAATGGTAGTAACAGGAAGCGGGCCTAACATACATGAAGGAGTAACGACACTGATAGCAGAATTGATTCGTGTCGGTATAGTTGATGCAGTATCAACGAGTTCAGCAGTGATTGCTCACGAAATGGCAGGCTCACTTGACCGTGTATATCGTGTTGATGCCCGTGCGTTGGGAATGGACATGTCGAAAATGCCTCGCGGTGATGTATTTGAGTTTACGTGCATGACTCATGATGAGATTGAATCGCTGAAACGAGAAATGCCTCTTGATGATGAATTGATTTCAAGAGGAGAAAATTTGCCTCATCAGAACGAAATCATAAAGGCTGCGGGAAACATGGCCTATCCTATGGGACTTCGTACAGAGAGACTTGCACATGAAGTATTAGGTCTCGCGAGAATGTACGGACTTCCCTTTGAACGTGTTGCAGGCTGGGGCTGTGATGAACGTACTATGCTCGGTGCTGCTGCAAAAAGGAATGTACCTGTCCTCGTAACGATACCGCAGTTAGTTGGAGGCGGTGCAGTAGGAATGTCGATAGGTGATTCGATTCCAGTATCAGAACGTTCAATGCGAATATCACGAATGCTAGCGTCATGTGATGTGATAATAGAGAGTGCAGTTGCATTGACACAGGAGATTCATGACGGGCCGTTTGAATGTTACACAGGTCATGGTATATGGGCATGGTGGTCAGGACAATCAACGTATAATCTTCGGGAGAAGAGCCTTGTACGAATTGATCTTGATGAGAATTTACGCAGAGCTGTAGAACTGAATAAAACGGTACAGGAAGCAATCGATAAGGGATTACCAAAAACAAAAGCCGCAAAAATTCCTTTCAGAATGGAAATGTCAGCGTTCGCTCGTCATGAAGGAAGTATGCCGGTAATCGGTGATATAGGCAAAGTATGGCCGTTACTTGCACATGATGTAGCCAAAGAGTTGAATGTTGAGCTTGAATTTCTCTCTGCGTCTCAGGACACGCCTGAAGGATCATCAATGCGTGAATGGATAGTAGAGAACGTGAAGCCGCTGGACAGAAATAAAATGCTGGAGTGTGCAAAAAAATTCGTGATATAGTTTTTTGCATTGAATCAAAAAGCCCCCGAATTTAACGGAGGCTTCTTTTTTTATTTATGCGTTTATCTCTGTTTCTTCATCTGTGTGAATGCCAATCCTGCAAGCAAAAGCAACATAATGCTTCCTGTTACTGTATTGCATCCTCCGCCGCCTGATGAACTTGGTGTATTCTGTTCACCCGAATCGTTGTCTCCGTTATCGTTGTCGTCTCCGCCAGTGTTGTCAGTGTCTTCTTCGTTGTTGCTGTTCGCAATTTCCTCACGCACTGAGGCTCCGCTGATTTCAGGAACATATATCTCAAAGCCTGCACCATTCTCCCAGTCTATTCCGCGTGGTGTGAGAGTCATCATGAATTTCGTTGTCGTATGCGGTACAAGTGCCATTTTATGCACAAGGAAATTGCTCTCTATATCATCCTGAGACGGAATGAATCCCTCACCTGACTGCTCAAGAACTCCTGGTTTCAGATTTATTCCGTTCAGATATGCCTCCGGATAGTACTCGTCTCCGTCATATGTTATGCGGCATTCAAACGTAACAGTTTTATCCGGGCTGATGTCAATAGCTTCAGCTAAGAGACCTAACAGCATTATGAAGCTCACATTATCTTCATCACTTTCAAGGTCTGCAAATTTTATGTCTGCTTTTATCTTGCCTTCCCTGTCTTCAATCTCAACTGCTGGTCTCACTGTACTGCCGTTTACTGCTCCCTGTCCCTTTCTGTATATAGAACTGAACAGTATACCGTCTGAATGTTCGGGTTTGACTGACCCTGCCATTATTGCGGCTCTTGTGCTGTGCTTATTCTCGACATCTGAAAGAGATGTAACGTTGAAATGGAAATAGCCTTCATTGTTGCCTCCGACATCTATCGTGTTGCCAGTCGAATAATCAATTCGGGACTCGTGAACTTCCTCTAATTTGCCTTCTGGGTCTATCTGCACAAAGAAAATATAATTTCCTGTCGCCATATTTTCAGGTATTTTCCACGTAAAAACTGCCCAGTCCTTATTGTCTCCCCAGCCCTTTAACGATACATTATTGAGCGTCTGAATCTCTTTCAGGACATTCATTGTCTTTTCAGGATTAATCGTGTTGAATTCTTCTGCAAGTGCATATGACAGTTTCATTGAGAAATTTCCCGTGTCCTTGAAGCTCGCATTGTATATCGGAACACGTATCTCATAGGTCAGACCGGCTACCAGATTAGTATCTGAATCGAGATCAAGCGCAGGAACATAAAATCTAAGTCCTCGAACCATCATTGCTGAAGCGTTATTATTGGTGGGCTCAAGAGTTGCTCCGTTGCGTTTGAATTTCATGGGCAGCACTAATGCTGGATCTGCGTACTTTCTGTATCTGCTGTTATCTCCCCATAAACGTGATATGTTCCTCATGCTTATACTGTCATCAAGACGTACTGCATGTGCAACTTTCAGAGTTCCCTCACGCGCTATGAACGGCATCGTCCTTATTGAATGCCCTGCTTCCTCTCCGGGTATCGTACTTCTGCCGTAAAGCTCAATGTCTATCTGTTCAGCTTCCGAAAGGCTCTTCTGGAACGTCTCACTATGTGATGTATACGGAGGCTCAGGGTCTCCTGCTCCAAAGAATGATTTTATTGCTGATACAATCTTTGTGAGTTCACTCTTGTGCACTTCCTCTTCATACTTCTGCGAGTCTATCTTCGACTTATCAAACCTAATTGATGTCGATGATTCGCCGCCCTTCGTCCACGTTATCCATGCCGGATTGCTTGCAAGTTCTCCGTTACTGTTGTAGCCTTCAATCTCCTCAAGCGATGAAGGATATGAAAATAGATTTCCTTCTTCATGTCTGGCCTGATACGTGTTATTCCTATCTGACGGTGTCTTACTCGGCGTTACTGTGTCATACATTGAGAACGTAATATAATGCTCTTTACTCTCACTCTGAAGTTCTTTCGTTGAGTTATCTGCTTTAGGCCCTGTCTTGAACCATGACGGCAGTGGATTATTCAGAATCTTGTAACGCCAGATATGCTGCCTCGATGAATACGATAGCAGTCTGTCCCAGATAAGAGCATCCATCGTTTCGGCTACTGTCGTCTGATTACTCTCCTTAGTTGCGTTCGTTGTCGTCTGGTCAACCCTGTCCGTGAAAAAATCCATTATGCTATTCGTGACACTTGCCGCAGTTTTGATTCTCGCATCGAAGTTTCCTGCGATATTAGCTCCCATTGTCTGGAACTTCAGATAGCCGTGAACGAATTCTCCTGCGTCTCCAAGAACCGATATTGTCTCCGTCGTTGAAGCCAT
>CAJOLN010000089.1 GCA_905235395.1 uncultured Synergistales bacterium | reverse complement strand
ATGTTGCTGCACTCGGTGATGATTCAAGAGGGGCAGTTCAGGTTCTGACGTATGAACTCAGGAAGAATAATATCGCTGCTGAATGCGATACATCGGGAAAAAGTTTCAAGGCACAAATGAAAACGGCAGGTTCATGTAAGTTTGCATGCATTATCGGAGCAGATGAACTCGCAAATAATTCCGTGTCAGTGAAGAATCTTCAGGACGGTTCACAAATCACAATTGCAATGAGTGATGCACCTGAATATCTCAAAAGAAGACTGTAAAATAAAAATTCCCCCTCAACATTATGCTGGGGGGATTCTTTCTTATTCATCATATACTACATGATGATATATGCTTTTGTCTGACGGCATATGTTCGGGATTCAGCTTGTAGGTCAGTTTGTGAAAGTCGCTTATCTCACGGAAATGATTCATCTTCTCTTCTGTGTAATCTTCATACATTGAATAATGCATTTCAAGAGGCAGATTTCTTGATACAAATGGCACGCGTTCCCATTCATGATTATATACATCTGCTGACATCTTGAAGAACATATGAAAAATGAAATAGTGCATACAGTAATCGTAATCCTTCCAGTACTGGAAGTGCAAATCTCTTGTGAGCATCAGTATAGGGTCATTAGGAGCTGAGACTATGAACCAGTTTGAAGAATTCCATGTCCATGTAGTAGAACCTTTATTCGTGCTGTCTCTCTTGAACAGGAATAACGGAAGATGCATGATATATTCAAGTTTTCGGCCTGTACAGAATACAGTTGAATCTATCCACGTACCGCCGTGTTCAATAAGAAGCTGAAGCCTGACTAAATTGCTGTACTTTGTGTTATCAATTATGCCTTTTTCGTGTTTTTCGTTGATGTAATCGGGAAGGGTTATGTATTCATGAAAATTATGTGAGTCTAGCGTTATTATCTTTTTGTCCGAATGCCAGCGTCTTAATGAACGTAAACATGCCTTGCATACATCCGGTGCATTTTCTTCTCCCTGAAGCCAAAGCCACCATACTATATTGGGCGTATCAGTAGTTCTGCCCCCACCCCATTGCGTAATTTGCTCGCAACATTATCCGCAATAAATGCAGAATACTTCTTCCGAAGGTACAGATACTTCATATATCTGATTTTTTCCTGGAACAGCTTATCCCTTATCCGGCTGAACAACTGCATGTATCTGCCTTCAGAGATTAAATCTTTTGCCTTATTGAGTTTGGTCAAGAACGATGACATTAATCACGATACCTCCTTATCTTTGAATTTGAAGACGATGAAATTATACACGACACATAAAAAAAATCCCCTCAACATTAAAGCTGGGGGGAAGATTATCATTGCCGTATCATTTCCTCAAGGAACGGAGGCAAAATGAAACTCGCTCTGTGAATCTCATTCGTGTAGTATCGCGTCCCTTTCACATTACGCATAGGCTCTGACGGATTCGCATTCTCATGCATGCAGGATAGTCCGTATGTCCACATTCCTGAAGGGTACGTAGGCACAACTCCCCAGTACATTTTCACAAGAGGAAACACTTTCTGCATTTCATGTATTGCCTGACACATCAACTTTGCATCAGTGAACGGTGATTCGGTCAGTTCAGACATAAATGCATTTTTATTCATCACACGCTTAACATCAGAATAAAATCCTGACTGGAATAACCCTGCCGCAAAATCTACAGGATCTGTGCTATCAACTATCACGACATCATAGCGTTCACTTGTTTCACGTATATACTTCATTGCGTCCATGCACTTAACATCAGCTCTCGAATCACTGAATGAACTCCCTGCAAACGGAAGATATTTTTTAGAGGATTCAATTACACGTTCATCAATGTCAATCAACGTACACTTCTTCACACATTCATGTTTCAGAACCTCTCGCATAATCGCTCCGTCTCCTCCTCCAATAATGAGAACATGTTCGGGATTTGGGTGGGCGCATAATGGAACATGGCTCATCATCTCTGAGTATGTGAATTCATCGCGTTCCGTAAGTTGAAATGCTCCGTCAAGCATTAACGTCCGTCCGTATTCATATGTATCTGCAATCAGCAAATCCTGATACTGCGTTTTCTCCGAATGAAGGATACTCTTAACACGCATTGAAAGTTTCAGGTTATCGGTGCTGTATTCAGTCAGCCATAATTCATTTGCGCGTTTGGGTACACTCACATACTCACTCATTCACTGACGCTCCGAGATTCCTTCCAAGCTCACAGCACTTCATCAGGTCTTCAGGTGTTGGTGATGCATACACTTCAACTTCAGGTTCAACTTTCATCAGCTTTATCTTCTCCGCAAATCCCTGCAATGCCGTTAATGCTCCTTTGCTCCACGAATAGCTCCCTGCAATCCCTAAAACTTTGTTCTTCGGCATGCGGTTTAAGAGCTTCGAGCATATTGCTTCCATTGAGGGATATAACTGCGTGTTGTATGTGCAGCTCAGTAACGCAAATCCTCTGAACTTCCAGATGTCCCGAAGTACATATGAAGGATCTGTGCGTGATGAATCATATAATCTTATGTCCTTAACCTTTGCAGATGATAAACCTGTGCATACTGCTTCTGCCATTCGTCTCGTGTTCCCGTACATTGATCCGTAAACTACAACTGCTCCCTTTTCACCTTCACATTTGCTCCACTTGTCATAAAGTGAGATTACCTGTTTGATGTCATCCCTGAATAATGTTCCGTGAGACGGGAATATATTCTTTATATCAAGAGCTTTTAGTTTGCTCAATGCCGCCTGAACGATATTTGAATACTTCGCTACGATACACGCATAATATCTCAGCATTTCGTCTTCCCACCTTGAACGTGCTTTCTCGTCGTCGAATATTCCTCCCTCATGAGCACCGAAGCCCCCAAATGAATCATTCGAGAAGAGAACTCCTGTTGATGTGTCGAACGTTACCATGCTTTCAGGCCAGTGTAACATAGGAACTGTTGCGAACCTCAGTACATGGCCTCCCAAATCTAATGTGTCTCCGTCTTTCACCGTGATGATGTTCTCAGTGATCCCGTGATAGCCCTTCAGCATAGGCAGAGTTTTCGCATTGCCGATGAATTTTAATGAAGGCCATCTGCTTTTCATCTGCGAGATTAATCCTGCATGATCGGGTTCCATGTGATTGATGACAAGATAATTTAAATGTCTGCCGTTCAATGCCTGCGTTAACTTGCTGATATAGTCATCAAGGTATGGGCCTTTCACTGTGTCAATTGCTGCTGTTGCTGTTGAACCAAGAACTATATATGCGTTGTATGCTACTCCCTGCGGAAGAGGCCATAATGATTCAAACAGGTCTGTCTCATAGTCATTTACTCCTAACCACCATGTATCTTTATTCGCTAATACTGGTTTGTACATGACTGATTCATTTCCTCCTTCGTAATTTTTTCTTTTGAGTTTAATTTTAATATAAGCATCGGCAAAAACAAAAGCTGTTAAAATTTTCATGTCCTGTATAATCAACTCTCAAGGAGGAAATATAATTATGCTCAGAAGGTTTCATTATCTTTTCGCATGTCTTGTCTTCATGTTTATGTCTGCCGTTCCTGCTCATGCTCTTCTTACTGAAGCAATCGTAGGTGCTGTTGTTGAATGGGGAACAAAGAAAGCTATTGATTACATGCTGGACTATCTCAATGAACCAGAGAACAACGGAGATATTAATGTAGTCGAGAATAAAGCAGAGAAAGGAGATCCCATAGCACAATACAATCTTGGCCTCATGAGCTATAACGGTTATATTGTAGAGAAGAATGTGTACAGAGCAATAACTTTATGGGAAGAAGCCGCAAGAAATGGAAGCACTGAAGCACAATGCAGTCTTGGATACCTGTATTATCACGGAGAAGGAGTGAGACAGAATTACTCTGAAGCATTGAAATATTTCAATATGGCGGCAGAACATAATGATTCAATAGGGCAATACAATGCAGGTATCATGTACTTCAACGGCAAAGGAGCACCTAAGAATATTCCAGAGGCATTGAAGATGTTCAGGAAGTCCGCAGAGAGAGGAGAGGTTGCAGCACAATTCGCACTTGGAAGCATATATTATGACGGTGAAGGTGTGACACGTGATGTATTCGAGGCATTCAAATATTTCATGATGGCCGCAAATCAGGGAGATGCAGAATCACAATGCAATATAGGCTCAATGTACTATAACGGTGAGGGCGTTGAACGTGATGAATCTAAAGCATTAGAATGGTGGAGTAAGGCGGCGAATCAGGGAAATACGGAAGCAATTCATAATATAGAATCAATATTGAAGGAGGAAGAATAAAACATGCAAAATTTTTTCTGGCATAATCCAACAGCAGTAATCTTCGGCAAAGATACAGTGAAGGAACTCGCAGATCATCTCAAAGCTGCAAATGTTAAGAGTGTTCTGTTAGTTTACGGCGGAAAGGGAACATTCAAGAGCGGAGCATACACACAGGTTACGGAAATGCTGACGAAAGCAGGAATATCATTTCCTGAAGTGAATGACGTGAAACCGAATCCGTTAATCGATAAAGTTCGTGAAGGAATCGCAAGAGTGAAGGCAGGAGGAATTGACGCGATACTTCCTGTAGGAGGAGGGAGCGCATTTGATACGGCGAAGGCAATTGCGGCAGGTTCATGTTATTCTGGTGATGTGTGGGACTTCTTCGAGGGTAAAGCGAAAATCACAAAAGCACTTCCAATTTATGGAGTGTTAACCGCATCAGCATCATCGAGTGAAGTGAATAACATTGCGGTAGTCAGTAATCCAAAGAGTGAACTGAAGGTTTCAATCACAAGTGATGTTCTTTATCCTAAAGTGTCAGTGATAGATCCGTCATTTCAGTTCACATTGCCAGTGAAGCAGACGGTCTACGGTGGAGTTGACATCATGGCACACATTCTTGAACGCGTTCTTGACGGTGATGAAGGTTCAGAACTCATTGATGATCAATGCTATGCGTTATTGCGAACGATGATAAGAGTTATCCCTGATTTGATTGATGACCCGAAAAATTATGATGCACGTGCAGATTACGCAATGGCAGGAATGATTGCGCATTCGGGATTCTTTTCAATGGGACGTATTGCACGAGGAGATTTCTCATCACATAAGCTCGGTCATTCAATGAGTCTGCTGTTCGGTGTTGCACATGGTGCTTCACTCTCCGTGATTATGCCCGCATGGTCGCGTTATCTCTATGAAGATAATCCTGTTCCTTTCGCGAGGCTTGGAGAAAACGTGTTTGACATTTATGACGGAGAAGACGAAGACAAAGCACTTGAAGCAATTGAAACACTTGAAGATTTCTTCAGAGATATAAATGCGCCTACAACGCTTCGTGAACTTGGCCTCAAAGAAGACGACATAGAGAAACTTGCAGAGAATGCATGCAAGGTACTGCCGTTCGGAGCATTGAAGGAACTCAATGAAGAAGATGTAACAGAGATATACAAACTCGCATATTAAAATCACATTTCCCCCTGTAACATCGCAGGGGGAGTATCACTTTTTCTTTTTTGACTTCGTGAGGAACAGCCACCCTTGCCACATTCCGAAGCCTGTTACAATTGGAATTGCACACAGTGAAAGCAGGAGAGGCCAGCCGTTTCGATTAAGCCAGTTAGACAGCCAGACACCAAGAAACGCATAGCCAGCCACAACGAGACCAGCAGATAATACTTTGGCGAACATTACTACATCATCAATACCTTTGAGCTTCATCTTTTTTCACTCCCAGAATTTTTTTGTCCCTGCTAAACCTGTTCTTCGCGGATACATTGCAGGACACTTTGATATTTTTTCCCATGAGACTATACATTTTGATTCTCCGCCGTAAAATTTCAGTGACGGTTTACTCAGGCCAAGTTTATGCCACATATCATTAACCTCTGAAATTTCTTCATGTATCTTCTCGCCTTTGAACGTTATGATTCTTCCGCCGGTTTTCACGAGCGGCGATAATAATTCGGCAGTGATACCCGCAGATGATACTGCACGAGCACCAGCAAGCATGAACTCTTCACGATGATACAATGAAAATTCTTCGCTTCGTGAGCAAATCACATTCACGTTCTGAATTTCTAAGTCATCAATGATAGTCTTCACTGCTTCACACTTCTTCCGTATGCTGTCCAGCAATGTAATTTTCAAATCAGGACGATATACTGCCCAGACAATTCCAGGCAGACCTCCTCCGCTTCCAACATCAATTACGCTTCCAGATTCAGGAAGGAATTCTAATGACGGAATACAATCGAGTATCTGAAGTTCATATATTTCATCTGATCCTCGTGTACCTGTTAATCTTGCTATTTTGCACTCCGCTAAAAGTTCAGCGTATCTATATAGTATGGACTCTTGAAGATTCATGTCTGGATATGCTGTATCATTCATTCATTTCATTTCCTCTGAATATCTTTCGCTGAGGGGAATCCATATGCACCCTCTGAACATTCAACTGCTCGTATGATTGCCTCACTCAATACATCTGCCGCTAATGTTCCAACTAAATCCATATCCGCATCAACATCACCTACAGATAGAACATATACCGTATCACCGTCTGCTGAAGTGTTCACGGGATTGATTGAACGCGCATAGCCGTTAAGAGACATTCCTGAAATTTTGCATAGCTGAGACTTATTGAACTTCGCATTTGTGATTACAACTCCAAGTGTCGTATTGCTTACGAATTTATTCTCCCTCACTGCATAATTCTGAATCATATAGTCTCTTGTGCTTCGCAATTCTTTTCTGTCTTCGCTGAGTAATCCTGCAATCTGTTTGCCGGTCTTATAGTTGAACACATCACCAAGTGCATTCAATGCGACAACTGCACCGACCTTCAAGCCTCCTGAAGTCTGAATCGCATAACTCCCGATTCCTGTCTTCATACACGTATTCATTCCCGCAATCTTTCCGACTGTACA
>CAJOLN010000088.1 GCA_905235395.1 uncultured Synergistales bacterium | reverse complement strand
ACCTTTACGATATCCGATGTCAAATCCGATGTCAAATAACGCCTGACGGTTGAATTTATCCAACACGAAATTTCGCCTCCATTCTACATTTTGCCTCGCCGCTTTCAGAAGTCCTTAGAATTTGCTATAACAGTGGCCACTCTTCAGATGACATATCAATAATCTTTCGTATGAATTCATCACTCATACCTTCTTCACGTAAACGTCTCACTGTCTCAACTTGACTGTTACGATATCCTTTGTCAAATCCGCTGTCAAATCCGCTGTCAAACCCTTTATCAAATCCGCTGTCAATCAATGCTTGACGGTTGAATTTATCCAACACGAAATTTCGCCTCCATTCTACATTTTGCCTCGCTGATTCAAGAAGACCATACAGATATTTTATGATTTATGAATGGATCATCACAAGTTACTCCTATCATAAAGTTCAATAGATTCTTCAGTTCATCATTCACTGATTCATCTTTGCCGTATGTGTTCAGAAATATCGTTGAGGCTCCGTCTCCAAGCTCAAGGGTTCTGTCCTCACAGCATAGATTCCTGAATGTATATACATAACGGCCAAGTTTAAAAGGATCAAACGTACAGATGAATATAACAAAAGCATCTGGCATATCACTGTATCGTTTTGTCTCATTCCTCAAAAGTATATCGCTGTCTAACACTGAATGATACGCCCTTGTACGTCGGAATAAATCTCTGCTGTCCGTCGTCTGTATCTCAATGTCATATCTCTTCCCGTTCTCGGATTTCGTATATACATCAAATCGTACTCCCCTCGAATCAAACGAATCTCTAAAGGGTTTCTGAATCTCCGTGAAGTTTATCTCTCCTATTTCGATTTCAGGCAGAATTATTTTCAGAACTCCGGCACAGGCTTTCTTGTCGCTCATAACTTTTCCAAACATAAAATCATTTGAGAGATTCTGATTCTCCCAACGCTCTGAAACAGGAAGAAGTTTCTCTAACTCATCAATTGAATATTTTTTCCAGTTGAAACTTCTCACTAAATCAAATCCCCCTTCAGCATATCTTCTATATTCTCACGTTCAACAACCAGCTTCGATTTTCCTTCCTCAACGAACACTACCGCAGGACGCAATAACCTGTTATATGAACTCGACATGCTGAATGTATATGCTCCTGTGTTGTACAATGCTATTAAATCTCCGGCCTCAAGTCTTGGAAGTTTCACGTTCTCAATCAATATGTCTCCCGATTCACAGCACTTCCCTACAACTGATACATGTGTTCCTCCGTCTCGATCATACGCAGGTGCATTCGGTTCCTTCACACTCACTGCTTCATATTCTGCCTGATACAATGCGTATCTCGGATTGTCCGACATTCCTCCGTTCACGGCTATGTATGTTACCTTCGGAAGCTCTTTTATATTTTCAACTTTGTATATCGTTATGCCTGCCTCTGATACTATCCAGCGTCCAGGCTCAATGATTGCTCTCGGAACTTCAAGACCATATTCTTCACACTTCGCATATAACATCTTCATCATTGGGTCTGTGAAATCTTCAAGTCTCACGCTCTGCATTGAAGGATTAATCACAGCACCAAATCCTCCGCCGAAATTCAATTCACGAATC
The DNA here is from genome assembly GCA_905235395.1 of uncultured Synergistales bacterium. Lineage (GTDB taxonomy): Bacteria > Synergistota > Synergistia > Synergistales > Aminobacteriaceae > JAFUXM01. The sequence continues at coordinate 10,179 of CAJOLN010000088.1, read as the reverse complement.
ACAATGTTCATTTCATTCTTGAGGTCTCTCATTAGACCTGTCACTTTCACTATAGCCTTCAAATGATCCTGCGGGTCAAATAACTGTGAGCCAACATGAAAATGTAATCCGCGAAAATCAATATGTTCACTCTCCTGCGCATATCGAATCGCATTTCTTAACATTTCGCCTTCTCCTGGAAATCCAAATTTGCTTCCCGTCTGACCAGTCGATATATATGAATGCGTATGTGCATCTACTCCAGGCGCAACACGAATCAATATTTTCTGTGAACGTCCTGCTCTGCATGCATATTCTTCAATCACTCTCAGTTCATCAGGATGATCTACTATGATTCTTCCTACTCCGGAATTCACCGCAAGTTCAATCTCTTCACGGCTCTTAGCGTTTCCATTCATCTCTATGCGTTCCGTTGGGAAATTCACACTCAATGCCGTCTGAAGTTCACCATAAGATACAACATCAAGGCCAAGACCTTCATCTTGAATCAGTTTCACCATTGCACGAGTCATGAATGCCTTGCTCGCGTAACGTGCACGTGTATTAATCCACCTCGCAAGAAATTTTTCCCGAATCTCTCTGCACCTCGAACGTATGATACCTGAATCGTAAACATATAACGGTGTTCCATATTCCTCCGCTAATCTCTGGCAGTCAACGCCTCCCCATGTTAATCCCGACACTTTGAACACTCCTTATAAAGCATGATATTATTTTTGAAAATTAAAACATGAAAAGGGTATAAGCACAATGCAAAGGCTTTCTGTCGATTTAACTCAATGGGAAATTAATAATTTCAATTCGTCTTCGTCATCTCTTCCCGACATAAATATTATCTTTCCTTCAAGAGAGATATATTTTTCACCGTCTCTGCTTCACACAATGCACCTGAATGATAAGAACTGCCCAAAAACTTTAGATCAATGGTTTGAACTCTGCCACCCTGAAAATCATATTCAAATCGCAAAAATAGAACGGGCTTTGAATGGGCACGAAAATTTTCTGTCCGTTATTCGGAAATTATATTGTGGTGACGGCGTTTATCGTTCATTCAGACTTGATGCGTTCATTCAGAGAAACAATGACGGAAGACCCGTAAAGATGACTGGAACAGAAACAACAGCATTAGGTGCATGGCTTTCACTTGCGGAAGACGGAGACAGAATTCAATGCGGAGAAAGAGTACTTGAGGCAGTGAATATTCAGGGAGTGATGACACTTCGTGACATAAGCGCACTTGAAGACATGAAGAGAGAGAATGAGACTCTGAGAAGAGAAATTCAGAGGCGTATCTTCATGGGTACTCGTATTGATATAAAACTTCCTGATGAGACAGGCAGAGAAGGAATTTTGCGGGGCGACATTGAAGAAATAATCAACATGGCCTTGAATGTTCTTCCAGGCAGCAATCAGCTCAAAGCATTACGGCGTTCACTGAATGAATCATGCTTCACAATAGGAATTGCAGGACTGACCAGCAGCGGAAAATCTACTCTCCTGAATGCGCTCATAGGTGAGAAATTGATTCCCGAACAGACCAGAGCAACAACAAATATTCCTGTGATATGCAGAGAAGGCGAAAAGAGATCTGCGAAAGTATTTTATCAGGACGGAAGGAACGAAGAACTTGACGGTCAAAAACTGAATGCAGGATACATGAAAAATATTGCATCAGAGAATTACAACTCAGGCAACAGGTTCGGAATATCACGAATCGAAATCACTATACCAGGCGCAATGATCCCTGAAGGATTCTGTTTCGCTGATACTCCCGGAGCTGACGCACTTGCTGGTTCAGGTGGCTCTGCACTTCGTAATATACTTCCTGAATTCGACATGATATTTTACGTTACACCTTTGCGTTCGCGTCTTAAAGGTTCGGATTACGACTTCCTGAAAAATATTCTCACATTGAATAAGCGAATCGTGTTCGTGTTGTCTCAGATTGACCTTGAACGTGATGATACTGAAGCAGGAAAGTTAATACGTTCATCGAATGAAAAAATAATTTCGGATATTGAAGCATTAAGACATGATATGAAAAAATTCTCAGGGCTTGATGTTGATGTTATCCCTTTATCTGCAAAAAACGCACTCGAAAATTTCTACAGCAGAAATGATTCAGAATGGCATAAATCAAATATTCAAGGCATAGTGAATTATCTCGCCCCTATGACTAAAACATTCTCTCACGCTTTAACTCTCAGGGCTGAACGTACACTGAAGATTATTGAGGCTGCACTCTCAAAGGGAGATTTAACCGGCTCATCACGCTGGAGACTGGGAGACATTGCGGAGAAATTACGCGTTATGATTAGCGGCTGTGATGTTATGCCTGACTTGTCGCATGCATATTCATTCAGTGAGAACGCAGTCACAGCTTCAGAATCGAAATACAATCTTCTTGGCTCATTAATGGCCTCAATGAGAGAACGTGAATTCCGAATGAAATTTTATTCCATGAAGACATTAGTGAGTAAGAAAAAAATCATTCTGCTTAGTGCGGACAGAAATCAAAGCATGAAATTATTTGCCCGTCTTTCACATAATCTCATGCTTGAGCGTCTGCCTGACGGGGGAACAAGTTATGATGAATGGCTGTATTCAGGGTATGCAATGCCGTTTGCGTGTATACGTCTGCCTGTCATGAACTCCGGCAATGACATACTGATTGCACCCTCAGATTCACACTTGCGGAATAATATTGACTGGCATAAACTCTTTCGTGAATATACGCCTGTCGTTAGCGTAGATTTGGCAAGAGTCGATTCAGGGCTTTCTGATTTGTCGCATTCTCCATACATTACCGGCCTTGCATTGTATGACTGGGTACTCGCGTTCGGAAATGCTGGAATGTTCGACACAAGACATACGGATTTAATCTCGCAGGTTCCCGGAAGAGTGAAGGAATTCATAGAGATTAACGGGCTGAAATCGCCTGAATGGTTTATATTTGAGAACTACAAGATATTATGATGATATAATCTTTCAAGAAAGGAGCTTGATTTTTTTGATAAAGCGGGATAATCATGGTATAGAGCCAAGAGCCAAGAGCCAAGAGCCAAGAGTAGAAGTGTATGTAGCGACACATAAGAAGATAGACTTTGAGATTCCAGATTATTGCAGAAAGATTCAGGTGAATGCTGAACGTAATGGTCAATGGGAAGGATATTTGCACGATAACTAATCCTGATAACATTTCGCTGAAGAATCCGAATTACTGTGAACTGACAGCACTTTATGCTATGTGGAAGAATTGTGATGCAGATATTCAGGGGTTATGCCATTACAGGCGATACTTCAGCAAATTTGATACAGCACAAGAGAAAAAACGCGGTTATGACTGGACATTATTTATACCTGTCCGCAAGATAAAAGAAACGTCCCTTTCAAAACAAGCTATTATTCAAGAACTGGAACATAACGATGTAATTTTAATTTTACCGGAAGTTTCAGATTGCATGAATATATTTGAAATATTTAAATACCATGTGGATTTGGAAGAACTTCATGCAATAATAAACGTATTTGAAGAATATTTTCCTGATTATCTTCAAGCTTTCTTTGACGTTGTTGAAGCAAATCACATAAGTCAGTGCAACATGTTCATAGCAAGACGCGAATTTACAAAAGGATATTGCGAATGGCTATTTGACATTCTAGCAAAGATTGAAGATAGAATATCATTTAAGGGCGATGAAACCAAACATGCAAGAATTTATGGTTACATTTCAGAATTTTTGCTCAATGTTTATGTTGTCAGACATAATTTGAGATGCAAGCTTTTTCTTAGAACTTTTGTTGATTTTACGTTCTATTCAAGAGTAAAGCATGTGCTCAGAGATTCTCCTTTTCTGCTCAAAATCATTAAGATATTGCACGGAGATACAGAAAGCATAAGTGAAAATGATAAGTTCTCAGTGCGAATCATAAAGACTAGAATAGGTGCTGGAGTTTATTTCATAGCAAGATTTACACCAAAACACGCAAACATAATAGACAGCCTTATGAATGAGCTTGATAATGAAATGAAGCAAATGGAAGCTGAAGCCTCAAAGGAAAACAGAACGTTCATACCGCAAATTGTCCTGAGCAAAGAAGCACCCGAATCATTGAGAAAATTATTATGGGATTCAGGAGTCCGCATACTGGAAGATTAATGCAAGCTCAGAAAATTATCGATTAATCTTCTTGCTATACTTGCCTTATCCGGAATGTTCATATTCCGAATCTCGTCTGGCGAATAGAAACCTGCATTCCCTATTTCGATTCCGTCCGGCAAAATTTCACCCGAAGAATATCTTGCAGTGAACCCCAGCATCAATGAATGAGGAAAGGGCCATGACTGTGAAGCAAAGTATCTTATCTCATCAACGCGAACCGATACTTCCTCGAATATCTCACGTCTCACTGTGTCTTCAAGACTCTCTCCAGGCTCAACGAATCCCGCAATCACACTGTAACGTTCTTCAGGCCATGCTGTATTATGTGCAAGCAGTAATTTCCCGTCACGTTCAACAGCTACGATTATTGCAGGTGAAATCGGAACATAAAATACACTTCCGCATTCAGAACATACACGACCGAAATCATGTTCACTGGGATAAATTTTTTCTCCGCAGTGCGAACATAACTTTGCGTTTCTGAACCATTCAGAGAATTGCAAAGCACTTCCTGCTGATGCAAACACTTCATCACCGTGAATGTGCCATAATTCGCGAAGGCCAAGAAGTTCCTCATCGTTATTAAGCTCAATTGAATCGCGTAAATCAATCCATGATGTTAAAGTCTTCCAGTTAGGCGGCAAATCATCACTGCAATTTATGACATCAAGGCCGGAATGTGAATTTATATATTCAGAATCAAAATCATATATGCCATTCTTAACAAGTATTTTATTCTTCACAAACACTATCATGTTATGCGCTCCCCTTTTGCACTATAATATACATCAAAAATTTCTCAGGTGAGGATAAAACATATGCTGACGTTAAACACTGCTGGCAAATCTGCAAATGAATCTGTAAGACTGATTCAGGAAGCTCTTAACGGTAATGATGACGAGATTAAGATTCTCATAGATAGTCCGTCAGTGTGGCCGGAGATAAATAAATTCTTAAACTCTCAGGGCTTCAATGATATAGTTCCGGAAGATGATGAAGGAGATTTATATGTTCTGGTCTCAAAGACTGCAAAGAAAGTATCAAGTGAACCCGAAGAAAAGAAAGAAATGAAACGCGAAATCAAACCGGAAATTACATCTGAGATTCCAGTTCTCAAAAATACATCAGCAATATTAATCTCAGGCGAAAATAAAAAATACCGTTATGATTTTCTCAGAAAATTTCTTTTGTCACTCATGAACTCCCGTATCAAACCTGACATCATTGCTCTTATGAATGACTCAGTGAAACTTGCCGCATATGATTCAGAGACCTGTGACTATCTCAATAAGCTCGTATCTGACGGTGTGAACATACTTGTATCTGAATCATGTACTGACAGATTGAATCTCTCAGAGGCAATCGGAGCAGGAAAACTTGAAGACATGAGCGAAATTATTGAAAGAGTATTAGAATGTGAAAAGGTCATAAGCATATGACGAAAGGAGAATGAAAATCAATGAGCTACAAACTAGGAGAAGTGATATTATCGCGTGATACGATTGCGCGGCGTGTGAAGGAAATTGCGGCAGAAATTACGAAAGATTACAGCGATAAAGACGGTGTTGTAATTATTGGAATTCTTACGGGTGCAGCATTCTTTCTGACCGATTTAGTTCGTGAGCTTTCTGAAGATTTAGATGTTCGTGTAGATTTCATGAGCGTTGCATCATACGGTGAAGCGACACAAAGCAGCGGTGTAGTCAGAATCTTTTATGACATGAAGAGCAGCATTGAGGGGAAACATGTTATCGTAGTTGAAGATATTATTGATTCCGGACTCACATTGTCACATTTACTTAGCCTTCTTCAGCAGAGAAAGCCAGCAAGCCTGAAAATTTGTGTTCTTCTGGACAAATACGAGAGACGCAAGACAGAAGTGAAAGTTGATTACTGCGGATTCAGAATTCCGGATAAATTCGTAGTTGGCTATGGTCTTGACTGTGCAGGCAAATGGAGACACCTGAAAGATATCAAGTATGTGATTGAAGAATAGAGAGAAAAAATTTCCCCCTCGTGATTTGATTCATAAGGGGGATTTCATTTTATCTGTGGCTGTGAAGTAATTCGTGTTCTCTTCCCTTAATCAGCGTATCATATATCGATAACGCTAACGGGTTTTCATCTGAGCGTCTTATCTGCGTGTTCACATCTGATTCATACAGTCCGTGCTTACGTGCTTCCTTTGTTCTGTAGCCAGCGTGAACAGGCTGACCTCCTCCCATGATACAGCCTCTCCTGCATGCCATGACCTCGACAAAATGATAGAAGCTTTCACCGTTCTTTATTCGTCTCAGCAATGCATCTGCTTCAGCAAGTCCACTCACTACTGCCGCTTTAATTTCTTTGCCATTGTAGTTGAATGTGAATTTCCTCAATGAGCCAGGCCCTCTAACTCCTCCTATGCTGAGTTCCTCAAGTGCTGAACGTTCTGAACCTTTGCATAGTGTGCGTAATGCTGCCTCCATTACTCCGCCTGAATTTCCGAAGATTACTGCTCCTCCTGATCCGATTCCGAATGGCATATCAGCAGCTTCACCTTCAAGCATATCGAATTGAATCCCTGCACGTTTAATCATCGTGATTAATTCTTCGGTCGTCAAAATGTAATCTATGTTCTGTTTTCCGTCCCTCTTCAAATCATCGCGGAGTATCTCGTACTTCTTTGCTGTGCACGGCATAATTCCGACTGACATTATATTTTGATCTTTGAAATATTCGCGGACAATTGAACCTAACATCTGAAGAGGTGAATAGCTTGTTGAGATGTGTGAAACGAATTCAGGCCAACGTTTTTCGCAGAAACTTACCCATGCAGGACAGCATGATGTGAATAACGGGAATGGGCCGCCCTTCTCGAAAATTTCAAGGAACTCTTTGCTCTCTTCAAGAATGGTCATGTCAGCTCCGAATGTCGTATCATAAACCTCATCGAAACCTAATCTGTGAAGTGCAGCTACAATTTTCCCCATTACATTTTCGCCTTTTGCTCCTCCGAATGCCTGACCCAATGCTACTCTCACTGCCGGTGCTACCTGTGCAATAACCTTCACGTCAGGATTCGATAATGCTTCCCACACAGGACGTATATTTGTGTTGATGCTTATTGCTCCCGTTGGACAAACTACACGGCACTGACCGCAATTCACGCAGTCAGTCTTCGCAATCTCCTTGTTGAATGCAGGAATGACCATAGCATCAGTTCCGCGATTCGCAAAGTCTATAGCGTTAATGCCCTGAATACCCTCGCATACTCGTACACAATCTCCGCATAATATGCACTTGTCAGGGTCTCGCACTATTGACGGTGAACTGAAATCTTTTTCGTGAGTACGTTCCTTGTAGCCCCATCGGACTGTACTCACTCCTAAACGATGTGCAAGTTTCTGCAAATCACAATCTCCACTCTTCACGCATGTCGTGCAATCCCTGTGATGTGATGCAAGAAGAAGTTCAATCAACATTCTGCGATAACGCACAAGTCTGGGCGTACTCGTCTTTATACTCATTCCGTCTCTTGGTCTCTCTGAACATGACGCGAACATTCGGCCTTTCTCATCTTCAACGTTGCACAGTCTGCATGCTCCGTAAACTGAAAGCTCAGAGTGATAGCATAACGTTGGGAGATCTATTCCTGCTTTCCGTATCACTGACAGTACATTTTTCTCATCACTGAATTCTACATTTCTTCCGTCTATTTTCATCGTTCCCATGCTTAACACCCCCTATGCAACATAAATCGCTTTGAACGGGCACGTCTCAATACATGCTCCGCACTTTATGCACTTGTCCTGATCGATTACATACGGAACTTTAGGTTTGCCGTCTATTGCTTGAACAGGGCATCCTCTCGCACACTTTGAACATGATTTGCATTTTGTCGGCTCAATCACATACTGCTTCAACTTCTGGCATACGTGAGCTGGGCACTTCTTATCCTGAATGTGAGCGATATATTCGTCCATGAATGAATTCAACGTACTCACTACAGGCAGAGGTGCACTCTTTCCGAGTCCGCATAAGGCTGTATGTATGATTAGGTCTGAAAGTGTACGAAGTTCTTCGATGTCTTCCATTCTGCCATTGCCCGCTACGATTCGTTCAAGTATCTCAAGCATTCGTAGCGTACCTTCACGACATGGAACGCATTTTCCGCATGATTCTCTGTGAGTGAATTCCATGAAGAAACGTGCAACTTCAACCATGCATGTATTTTCGTCCATTACAACGAGACCGCCTGATCCTACAATTACTCCGAGTTTTTTCACGCTGTCGAAGTCCAAAGGTTCATCAAGCTGTTTTTCAGTTAAGCATCCTCCTGAAGGCCCGCCGATTAGAACTGCCTTAAATTTTTTATCTCCGCGAATTACTCCGCCTATATTGAAAATTATTTCTCTGGGAGTTATTCCGAATGGGACTTCAACAAGTCCTGTGTTACGAACTGCACCTGTGAGCGCGAATGTCTTTGTGCCCGGACTATTTTCTGTTCCTATACTGCGATACCATTCTGCACCTTCAAGAATTATCTGCGGAACATTTGCATATGTCTCAACGTTATTAAGGACTGTAGGCTTTCCGAATAAACCTTCTTCAACTGTTCGAGGCGGTTTCACTCTCGGCATTCCGCGTTTACCTTCAATCGATGCGGTCAATGCACTTCCTTCTCCGCAGACAAATGCACCTGCTCCCCTGTTGATGTGAAGGTTGAAACTGAATCCCGAACCTAAAATGTTATCTCCTAACAGACCGTATTCTGTTGCCTGTTTTATTGCGAGAGTTAATCGCTTAACTGCAAGAGGATATTCTGCACGGACGTAAATATAACCTTCATGTGCTCCTGTTGCATATGCCGCGATAATCATTCCCTCAATCATTCTGTGAGGATCGCCTTCCATGATTGAGCAGTCCATGAATGCGCCGGGATCTCCTTCATCACCATTGCAGACTACGTAGCGTTCTGTTACTGGCTGTGATGCAACCTGCTGCCACTTCTTGCCCGCAACGAATCCACCGCCTCCACGACCACGCAGTTTTGAATCAAGTACAGTCTGAATCACTTCGTCAGGTGTCATCTTGAAGAGTGCCTTTGAGAGTGCCTGATATTCTCCTGCTGATATTGCTTCCTCAATCGATTCAGGGTCTATCGTTCCGCATGTTCTCAATACAACTCTGGTCTGTCCTTTATAGAACGGTATGCTGTCCTGATTGAAGCATTCTTCACCTGTAATCTTATTCTTGTATAGCAGACGATGAATTATCTCGCCCTTCTTCACTGTCTCATTGAAAATTTCTTCGCAGTCTTCAGGTTTCACTTTCGTGTACAGAACTCCGAAAGGTTCAATGCGAACTAACGGCCCTTGCTCACAGAATCCAAGACAGCCAGACTTATGCACATGAGGATGTTGAACGTGTAATGCAAATTCAACTTTTATTTCTGTGTTCTCTGCAAGCTCCTTCATCTTTTCGTAGACGTTCAAAGAACCTGAAGCCTGACAGCCTGTACCTGCGCACACAAGTATTCTTATCGGTTCAGCTTTGATTTCTGACATGAATTTTCCCTGCAATGCATTCAATTCTTCCTGTGTCGTTATTCTACTCATGAACTGATGCCTCCTCTCTTAATGCCTTTAACATTTCCGTTGCCTTTTCGGGAGTCATTGCAGGATGAACATGATCGTTGACCATAAGAGCAGGAGCTAAACTGCATGCACCCAAACATGAAACAGTTTCAACGGTGAAAAGCATATCGTCAGTCGTATGCTTCTTTTCGGACAGGCCAAGTTCAGAACGCAGACGTTCAAGTACAGGAAGTGAATTACGAACATGGCATGCAGTACCGTCACATACACGTATGATGTATTTCCCTTTTGGCTCAAATGAAAATCTCTCATAGAAACTCGCTACACTGAATGCCTTTGTCTCTGTTATTCCGATATGCTTGGCCACATACGGCAGCAGTTCAACAGGAACATAATTGAAGGCTTCCTGAATCTCATGTATGATCGGTATTAATGAA
>CAJOLN010000087.1 GCA_905235395.1 uncultured Synergistales bacterium | reverse complement strand
GTAAAGCAGGATTACAAAGAGGCATTCAAATGTTACATGCGTTCTGCGGAACAGGGATATGACGGAGCAATGTGCAATCTTGGATTAATGTATTCGCGTGGCTATGGAGTTCGTCAAAGTTACAGTGAGGCTGCGAAATGGTACGCAATGGCGGCGGAGATTGATTTTCCCGAAGCACTTCATAATCTCGGTATGCTTTACTGCGAGGGAAGAGGTGTACCGCGTGATATGGATAAGGCAGTCGAATTGTGGTACAGGGCAGCAGAAAAGGGATTTGAACTTTCGCAATTGAATCTAGGAATAATGTATCTTAGTGAAGGTAACAGAGAAGAGGCAGTGAAGTGGCTGAAGAAGGCAGCAGAAAAGGGAAATGAAGAAGCGATAAGTATACTTGGGGGGTTAAAATGATAAGACAACATAACAGGAGGAAAAATAAATTTGCCTTACACTATTAAAGAGATGTCCGAGCTAACCGGGCTTCCAGCATCAACATTGAGATATTATGATAAACAAGGATTACTGCCGTCACTTAGGCGCGACAATAATAATTCACGCATGTTCAGCGATGAAGATTATCAGACATTGAGACTCATAAACTGTCTGAAGAAGTCAGGGTTATCGATTAGGGATATACATGATTATATGAGCATGGCCATGAAGGGAGATGAAGCGTTAGAGGGAAGACGAGAGATATTTCACAGACGCAGGGAGATTTTGAAAGATGAGATGAGAAATCTTCAGGACGTACTGAGTGTGATTGAATATAAGTGCTGGTACTATGATAAAGCATGTGAAGAGGGAACAGAGTTAGCAGTGAAGGATATTCCATTGTCGAAAGTGCCTGAAAAATTCAGGAGGGCACGAGAAATTCTTCGAGGGAGTTTAAGTTAGCAAATATTGATTAATCCCCTGTTGAAGCCTCTATAATGTCAGAAATTTTTTAATGGGAGATTAAAACACTTCATGAATTACCGCGAATTAGGCAGTACTGGCCTGAAGGTCAGTGAGATAGCTATGGGCTGTGAAGGAATGACCGAAGAGAATTATTCAATGTGCAAAAAACTTTTCGATACAGCACAGGCAAGAGGCATAAACTATTTCGATTTGTATTCACCAAACCCGAATTTACGTTCAGCAATAGGCCAGGCACTTAAAGGACGCAGAAACAAATTCATAATTCAGTCTCATTTGTGCTCAGTGTGGAAGGAAGGACAATATACACGTTCAAGAATTCTCCGTGAAGTTGAAAATGCATTTGAAGAATCACTCAGGCTTCTTGATGTAGATTACATTGATGTTGGAATGATACATTACTGTGATGCACTCGATGACTGGAACACGATAATCAAAAACGGAATTCTCGATTATGCACGTGAACTGAAAGCCAAAGGAATAATTCATCATATCGGACTCAGCTCACATAACCCGCAGGTTGCATTGAAAGCAGTTGAGACGAAATCAATTGAGGTTCTGATGTTCAGTGTGAACCCATGCTATGACCTTCAGCCAGCAAGCGAAGACGTAGGAGATTTATGGGCAGATGAGAACTATGCGAATCACCTTACGAACATGAACCCCGAACGCGAAAAATTATACGAGACATGCCAGAGACTTGGAATCGGAATCACGGTGATGAAATGTTTTGGAGGAGGAGATTTGCTGAATGCAGAACTCTCACCCGCAGGCGCAGCCCTCACAGTGAATCAGTGTATTGCATATGCGTTATCACGTCCAGCAGTTGCGTGCGTACTTGCAGGGGCACACAGTGTAGAACAGTTAAATAAATCAGCAGACTATGAGAATGCAAGCGAATCAGAAAGAGATTATGCACTTGCATTCGCGTCATTCCCAAAAATAAGCTGGAAGGGTCATTGTATGTACTGTTCGCATTGTGAGCCTTGCCCAAAGAAAATTGATATTGCCTCTGTAACAAAATTTCTGAATCTCGCGCAGGCAGGAAAGAATGTGCCTGAGACAGTGAGAGAACATTACGCAGTGCTTGAACATCATGCAAGCGAGTGCATTCAATGCGGCCAATGTGAAAAGAGATGTCCCTTTGAAGTGAAGATACGTGATAATATGAAAAAGGCTGTGAAAGTTTTCGGAGTGTAAAAAATTTCTGATATTGTGCCGAAAATCTAAAGCAGGGATAAAAGATTAAAGCAGGAGGCAAAATTTCATCATGATGATAGGCGGCACTAATAACAACGTCATGTTAGCGTATAACAACCTGACATCGACGAATAATGCCATAGAGAAAACTGCATGTGCATTGTCTACAGGTCTTCGTACTGCAACTGCGGCAGATGATGCATCAGGTTTCGCTATGGGGCTGAAAATGTCAGCACAGATTGCGGGAGTTGATCGTGCGATTCGGAATTCACAGGACGGAGTGAGTCTTCTTCAGACCGCAGAAGGAGGACTGAACGAGATTAACTCAATGCTTCACAGAATTCGTGAACTGACACTTGAGGCAGCAAATGATACTCTCACCACGCAGGACAGAGGATATATTCAAAACGAAATTAACGAACTAAGCCAAGCAATTGACAGCACAGCAGGCAGCACAACATTCAACAATAAGCGTCTTCTAGACGGAAGTTCAGCAGTAGAATGGTCATCAGATAGCGCGAATGTATCAGTGAAGGCCAGCGGATCATTGACAGTGACAGACAAGTTCGGACAGAAAAAACGCACTGAAGGGAATTACAGAATCGAAGTGAAGGCGAATCCCGGACAGGCAGAAGTAAAAAAGACTTCGATATTAGAATTAACAAGAGCTAAAGAGGTCTACAGGACAGAAACTACAGAAGACGGAACAGAAGTTCAGGTACGTGATGTTGAGATCGTAACTTCAACGCTTGGAGAGATGGACACATTCACGGATTCAAGCAACATATCAATGTTCACACAGCCGCAGACGATAACGATAACTCAGGGAGACGGACAAACTACAGATGTAACATTGTACAGTTCGGACACTCTTTATGATGTTTGCGGGAAGATAAATAATGCAATCGCAAATGACTTAGGACAGGGGCAATATGTCGACAACATCAATAACTTCTGTACGATTTCAGAGGGCGTACAGGGGCTTGAAGCTGTTCGTGAAGATACCGAAGTCTACAGACCAGTTTATGAACTTGATGATAATGATGAACTTGTACTTGATGAATTCGGAAATGCAATTGAGACAAACGATAAAGAACTCGTAGGTTATACAACGAAGGCCGCCATGATAATCCGAAGTGTGATACCAGGAGCAGAAGGAAGATTAACATTCACATCAGAGAATCAGGATTTAGTGAATGCACTTGGACTTATGACAATAAATGAAGCGTCTGATTCTGTGTTCACTGCCTCAGTATATGATGCGCATTCAGGTGCAGCAATTGCAAAGAACGTTACACTAAGCGGGAATAAACTTAACGGAGTAATCAACGACAACCTCACGTTTGAATTCAACGCAATGACGAACACAAAAGCATTATGGGCTGAAAATTCAAAAACATACGTGCTCACTGCGGATTCAGAAGCAGAAATTATAAAAGTTCACATCAAGGACAAGAGCACAGCGTTTCAAGTTGGACAAAATCCCGGAGAAGACATGTTCATTCAAATTGGTGATATGAGATCTCAGGCACTGGGTCTCGATAAGATAAACGTGATGACAAGAGCAAGAGCTTCTGCTTCAATCAGTCTAATAGATATTGCAATTAATAAGGTGAGTACGCAGAGAACAAGAATAGGCGCGTATCAGAATGAGCTTGAATACAATGCAAACAGTTTAACAGAAACGAGTTTGCACATGCAGGAGAGTGAAAGCAGAATCAAAGATGCAGACATGGCCACAGAAATGATTGAGTTCGTGAAACTTCAGATACTGAATCAGACAGGCACATCAATGCTGAGTCAGGCGAATCAAAATTCACAGTCAATTTTGAATATACTTCAAATGTAAATGATATAACTCCCTCTCAGTTTTTAATGTTGAGAGGGATATTCTGTTTATATTTCTCCGTTTTGAATCCATTCTGAGAGTTCCAGTGCATGATACGTGATGATAATATCTGCCCCTGCCCTCGCAATTGAAATTGCAGATTCACAAACGATTTTCTTTTCATCAAGCCATCCGTTTTGTGCAGCAGCCTTCATCATCGAATATTCACCGCTCACACAATATGCCCCAACAGGAACAAGCACACGTTCTTTCACCAAGTGAATGACATCGAGATACGGCAATGCAGGTTTCACCATTATCATATCTGCTCCCTCTTCAACATCAAGAAGTGCCTCTTTGAGTGCCTCACGTTTATTTTTCGGATTCATCTGGTATGTCTTCCTGTCCCCGAATGACGGTGCAGACCCCGCCGCTTCTCTGAATGGCCCATAGAACGCACTCGCATACTTCACAGCATATGAGAATATAAGTGTGTCAGTGTGTCCTGAATCATCAAGTGCACATCGTATTGAATGTATCTGTCCGTCCATCATCGAAGAAGGCGCAACTATATCTGCTCCTGCATTTGCCTGCGAGACCGCAATACGTGAAAGCAATTCGAGAGTTGAATCGTTATCTACATCGTTGTTCATGATTAAACCGCAATGTCCGTGCGAAGTGTACTCGCATAAACATACATCGCCTATCACAGTTAAATTCGGAAATTCACGTTTTGAAATCCGAATCGCTTTTTGAATCACTCCGTCTTCATCGTAAGCTGAACTTCCGCATTCATCTTTGTGTTCTGGTATCCCAAAGAATAATACTGCGCCTATTTGATTATTCGCGGCACGTTCCAGTATTCGGGGCAAAGTGTCAGGACTGTATCTTTTCTGACCGGGCATAGCTGGAATATCCTCAATGATATTATGTCCCTCACGAATGAATACAGGGTACACTAACATTGATGATGATAGTCTTGTCTCGCTGGCCATGTCACGAATCGATTGCGTAAGTCTTAATCTTCTTGGCCTGATTCGAATCATAAAATCATCTCTCAATCGCCGTTATCTTTAAGTGTCTTATGCCTCTTGGTATTTTCACTGAAACTTCATCTCCGACTTTATGATCTGTTATTGCCTGACCCACTGGACTCTTCTGCGAGATACTTTGCATTTCCCCTGAAGGTATTCCGATTATCGCAAGCTCCTCAGATCCAACGAGAGTATATGTGTATGTCTTTCCTGGATTGTCTAAATCCTCAAGCGTAACTTTAAGACCGATTCCGACTTTCGTTGTGTCAATCTTCTCCTCATCAACTATTTTTGCATTGTTCAATATGTTTTCGAGGTGAAGTATTTTGTCTTCAAGTTGAGCCTGTTCTTCTTTAGCTGCTGCATACTCTGCATTCTCGCTTAAATCTCCGTGTGCACGTGCCTCTTCAAGTTTCCTCGCAATTTCTAAGCGTTGTTCTGTTCGTAATTCCGTCAGCTGTTCACTCAGTGCATCATAACTGCTCCGTCTCATTTCATTTGTATCATTTTTCTTTGTTACCAATATTCTCACCTTCACAAAAAAATTTTTAATGCCTGTTAAAATATATTCTAACAAATAATTCTTGATTGAAAGGTTAAGTGATTATCATGGCAAATTATGAAAACTATATGCCTTATTCAACAGGGTTGGACACAACTGAAGCTATCAATGCAATCTTCAGGAAGGTATATCAGTATATGGCATTCGGTCTCATCATCACGGCTTTGGCTGCATACTTCTCCGCGTCAAGCAAAGCTATGCTTACTTTCCTCTTCTCCTCACGTGCTCCTATGATCATCTTATGCGTCGCAGAGATTGGTCTTGTTATTGGAATTGGTGCAGGCATCAACAAAATTTCAGCTTCAACTGCTCGTGCTCTCTTCTTCATTTACAGTCTGATTAACGGTCTCACATGCTCTGTCATTCTCCTCGTATACACAAATGAATCTGTCTACAAGGCTTTCCTTTCAACTGCATGCATGTTCGGTGCAATGAGCATATACGGACTGTACACGAAACGGGACATTACGACTTGGAGAAGTTTCCTGATTATGGGATTATGGGGGTTAATCATCGCATCTGTAATCAACATCTTCATAGGCTCATCGACAACTGAACTCGTAATAAGCATTCTTGGAATCATAATCTTCATGGGACTAACTGCATATGACACAGCGAAGATTAAGATGATGGCAGCAAGTTATGATTCACGAGACGAAGAGATGACAGGAAAAATTGCTGTTATCGGTGCACTTGAACTTTACCTCGACTTCATAAATATTTTTCCTGTATCTGTTACGCTTATTCGGAAGCAGAAGAGATTAATTCACTTTTTCATTCATTACCCCTGCTGTTAAAGGCGGGGGATTTATTTTATGCGGGAAATTCATGGTCATTCCGCGTATACCGAAAGGAAGTGAGAGATATGAATACAGTATCAGAAAAGAAAAAACAGAGTTATGTTTTCGACCATAAACTAACAGACAAAGAGATAGAAGAACTCATTGAAAATTACGACTATGATCCGCAGTATCTTGATCCTGATTATGATGACGGCAGGACTGAACTTGAACCTGTGTGTGATAAGTACGGCAATCCAATGGAAGCTACGATTCGTGCAATGTATGAGGAGAGGCATGACATAGTCAGTGAACCTATGACGCTGGATGAACTTTTTGCGGAATGGGCACATATTTACGAGGAGACACGGCCATGAGAAAAGTACAGGAAACTCATGAATTCAAACGGGACTTGCTGGAGAGAGACTTGGCAGTCATTCAGAAATATTTGGTCTTTGAGATTCATTGAGGCAGAATACATTCAAATGTTCTGTCTCATTTTTTGTCTTGTCTGATACAATGCAGGAAATTCACAAAGGAGGCAGAGAACATATCATGCGTAAAATTTTTGCATTATTCACATTCACACTCATACTCACATCATCATCATATGCACAGGCACTGCGGGACAATTACGACATCATAATAGCAGGCGGAGGCATGGGAGGAATCGCGGCGGCAATTCAGGCTTCACACATGGACATGAACGTTCTGATTGTTGAACCGTCGAACATGCTAGGAGGTCAGGCAACTGCGGCAGGAGTTTCAACAATGGACGATTTGAGCCGTAAGAGAAGCGGTTTGTACCGTGAGTTCATGAATCGAATCGAAGAATATTATTCTGAACGAGGAAAATCAATTCTTACTTGCTACTGGAATTCAGGCGGATCACTTGAAGCAGCATTTGAACCTTTCATAGGGCACAGAATTTTATCTGACATGGCCAGAGGTGAAGACGCTCCTGATATTTTATATCACTCTGAGATTATTGCTGTAGGAAGTGAAAAGGTGATTGCCTCGAATGAAAATGGAATCAGCGACAACTTGCGAATTAACAGCGTAATCATTCAGACCCCGAACGGAAAGCTGAACATTGCATGCAAAGTATTAATTGACGCAACAGAATACGGAGACATTCTGCCTCTTGCAGGTGCGGATTACAGAGCAGGAAATTCAATTACTCCGAACGTAAAGAGAGACACAATGATGCAAGATATAACGTGGACAGCAGTCATGCGGAAATATCCCGAAGGCATTCCTGAACATCTGAAACCTAAATCACCATTGCCCAGCTACGATCATGCGAAATGGAATTATGAACGTTACGTAAGAAAAGACGGCGGAAACTTTGAGGGAACATTCCCCGTAAAACTTCCCGTAAATTTTGCGGCTCATAATGCATATCGTGGTTTACCTGATTCATTCCTGCCCGGCAATTATGATTCTTCAACATGGGATCAAATCACGAAGACCAGCGTTAACTGGGGAAATGATTATCCAGGCTATAGCATGTGGAACGGTAAATACGGTTTGCCTGCTGCATATCTCGAAGACAGAACATTACGCAGAAGAATTGAACGTGACGCACTCATCAAGACATTGCATTTTATATATTACGTTCAGAATGAGCTTCATGAATCGTGGTCAGTTGATGAAAATGAATACGGTGAACTTCCATATGCGGCTAAAGACCTTCCAGACGAATGGAAGAATATTGCACGTCATATGCCCCCGATTGCATACGTAAGAGAATCTCGGCGTGTTGTCGGTGAACACACATTGACATCAAAAGAGTTATACGAAAATTCACAGAGCTATCATGACGGCCATGCGAATAACGAAATTCAGAATGCCATTGCTGTTGGAAGATACGTATTAGATCTTCATCACTCGGATACGAAAGAGTACATTGAAAGTGAATTAGGCGAAAATGCAGAGTATATTCAAAAACATAAACCTGTTGGAGATTTTCAGGTTCCTCTTGATATTATGATTCCCAGAAGCGTTGACGGACTCATTGCCGCAGAGAAAAATTTATCGATGTCGAGAATTGCGGCGGGAGCATTGAGACTTCAACCCATTTGCATGATGACAGGACAGGCAGCAGGTGCACTCGCAGCAATATCTGTGCGTGAGAATACACAGCCTCGAAACGTTAAGGCTATTCATGTTCAGCGTGAACTTTTGAATTCAGGAGTGGTGCTTTCACTTTGCGATTATGCAGACGTTCCTGAAGGACATAAATTTTTCGGAAGTATTCAGTTGTCGAACATCTACGGCATTGCTGAACCTAAAGCATATCCCAAAGGTGATGATGAGCCTGGCACATTCGGAGTAAATGAACCTGTTAATGATGATGACATTGCGAAAATGAAAGAACGTGCAGAAAAAATTGCGGGACATGCAATATCACTTCCAGCACTGAATAACGATATGACAAAAGGAGAAGCAGTTGATATGATTATTCAGGCAATGGAACTCTGAGAATAAAAATTTGTCCGGCTTGAATCAAATCATCAGGCCGGATTTTTTATGCGCATTTATATTTTGAATTTCACGTTTCTTCCGAGCATTTTAATATATGCTTTAATGAAGTCAGGAATGTCTTTGCGTTTATGTTTCACTGTCACCATTCCCTTTTTGATGTTCACGCTTTCAATTCCGAAGCTCCGTCCGAAGTTCCGAATTGCCGTAAGCCCAACGAGATAATTTACTTCCGAAGACATTTTGCCGAATCGATCTGTCATCTCGTCAACAAGTGCGGAAAATTCATCAGGCCCAACAGCGTTAATCATTCGCCTGTAGATTGTAATTCTAACATCGTCCTGCGGAATATATTGCTCAGGTATGAAGCCGCTTCCTCTGTCTGAATTTATCTCTGTAGGTTCTTCATCTTCAACTCCGCGTAACCTGTTGAGTTCCTTCTCTAACATGCTGTAGTAAATGTTGTAGCTGCTGTTGCGTGTCATGCCGTGCTGATTCGTTCCGGCGATGTCTCCTCCTCCGCGAATATCCAAATCTCTCATTGCAATATCATAGCCTGAACCTAATTCTTGCATCGTTGAGATTGCATCAAGCCTGTCAATTGTGTCCTGATTCAGTTCATTCTTGTTGAAGTAGAAGAAGTATGCGAATGCCTGTTCACCTCTTCTGCCTACTCTGCCTCTCAGTTGATACATTTGTGCAAGTCCTAATTCCTCTGCGTTATCTACAAGAATCGTATTTGCTCTTCCGACATCAAGACCGCTCTCAATAATTGTTGTTGCAATGAGAATATCTATTTTGCCGTCATAAAATTCAAGCATGGTATCTTCAAGTTCTTTCTCTGGCATTTGACCATGAGCCTTCTTTATAGCTGCATCAGGGAAAAACGTTTTGAGCATTCGTTCATATTCTGGCATTCTTGAAATTTTATTTGAGAGAAAATAAACTTGTCCTCCTCTGTTGAGTTCGTATGTTATTGCTCGTCTTATCGTTCCTGGCTCAAACTTTCCTGTGTATGTCGTAATAGGCAGTCTGTCTTCAGGAGGAGTTGAAAGCACAGATATGCTTCTGAGTCCACGCAATGACATGGCCAGTGTTCTTGGAATTGGTGTAGCTGTGAGACTGAGAATATCAACAGAACCGTATGATTTCTTGAGGCTCTCTTTGTGCATAACTCCGAAGAGATGTTCTTCATCAACTACGAGAAGGCCAAGTTTTTTAAAGAACACATCTTTCTGAAGGAGTTTGTGAGTTCCGATGAGAATATCAATTTTTCCAAGCGCAGTATCACTCATAATCTGTACAGCTTCACGTCTCGATATGAATCGTGAGAGCAATCCGATTTTTATAGGGAAACCTGAAAATCTTGACTGAAATGTAACGTAATGTTGCTGTGCAAGTATGGTTGTAGGAACGAGAATGCAAACCTGATATCCTGCCTCAATGACTCGGAACGCTGCCCTCATTGCTACTTCTGTCTTGCCAAACCCAACATCACCTACTAAAAGCCTGTCCATAGGATATATGCTCGACAGGTCTTTCATGATTTCATCTATAGCTTTGAGCTGGTCTGCTGTCTCGTTGAACTGAAATGCCTTCACGAAGTCGTCATATTCGCTGTCTGGTTCAGGGAATGGTTCTCGCCTTTGAAGTTCTCTCTGTGCGAATATCTTCATGAGTTCTTCGGCTTCCTGACGTGCTCGTTCCTGACTCTTCTGGTAATTCTTCTTCCATGTCTTGCCTTTCAGTGTGTCGAGTTTTACTGCTTCACTTTCGTGTTCATTCAGTGCGGTTAATTTATCCGAATGCAGTACAGGAATCAACAGCTTGTTATCATTTGCGAATTCAATTGCGAGCATGTCCATAGGTACACCAGAAGATTCAATTGTCTCTATTCCTCTGAATATTCCTGTGCCGTAATCTTCATGAATCACTAGCTGACCAGGTGATAATCTTCCGCTGTCATTCCATTCGTTCGGTGCACGTCTCTGCGCAAGTGATGATGATGTTATTCCTGCTAATTCACGTTCAGATATGAAGACACGCTTGGCTTTAGTGTCAATGAATCCCGACGACAATAACGAATCATGAATTTCATAAGGCAGTTTTGCGAACACAGGGTTATTTGTGTATACGCTTATCTTGAATTTTTTCCCTGCAAGTTCTTCGCATAAGTCGAGAATAAATTTCGGGTTTCCTCTGAATGCAGGAAGTGATTCAATTGGGAGTTCAGCATCTGATTTACTAGTATCATTTGAGATTCTAACGACTGGAAAACTTGATATCCTCTTATACACTTTAGGCCACATATCAATGTCTCTGTTTATTCCTGCCTGAATGAATATCTCATTCCACAGCCACGAAAATGATTCGGATTGAGATTCTATTTTATCTGGGTCATAGAGTATTGTGATTGTGTCATCGGGCAATAATTCAGCCGGAAATTTCACTGCTGCCTCATTCAGTCCGTGAAGCGTAATCTCTTCAATATGCATTAAGTCCTTGCTGCTCTTCTGCGTATCAGGATGAAATGAACCTATACGTTCAAGTTCATCATCAAAGAATTCAAAGCGTAAGGGCAATGCGTAACCCGGATCATATACATCAAGAATGAATCCTCTTTGAACATACTGACCAGGCGACCACACGAGGCTTGAACGTTTATATCCTGCCAATTCGAGCCATTCATGTAATTTCACGAGATTGAATTTCTCCGAACGTTTTATGATTCTCTCCTGACTTCCGAGCATACACGATGCCATGAGTGAACCCGGATATGCCGCAAGAATACCTTTCGTGTCAATCCAGCGTCTTATTGTCTCGCCGCGTTCAAGCAATAAAGCCTTCAGTCCGTCAGTCTCTGATGTCATTGGAAGTTCATTGAGCAGGTACACATTACGTTCAGGATAAAGCGATTTTGAATCCTGAATGAAAGTTGAAGCCTGCAATGCGTCAGGGAAAACCGCAAGAGTGTGAGCGTAATCTGGTGTCATATATGCGGCTGCGGAAATGCCTGCGCGATTGAATAATGTCTTGTTTCTATGTGAATGGGTAATAGATTTTATTACGAGGCGTTTCTTCATATGGTTATTGTTTCTCCGTTACGTTTGCGTAAAATAAAATTTCTGCAAATTTTATCATTTTCTCAGTAAGAGTGTCGCATATATATCACTCAGTGCATTTCTTGCCGTCGGGTAATACTTGAAATTCATCATAACGAAAATTGCCGTTCTGAAAATATTTCGCTTTGAGAGAATCTTTCTGCGTCTCATGAGAAAATTTATTTTATCATTCAGGAGCTTTTGATTCGCTTCCGGGATTGCGAGTTGCTCTGACGCATTGAGAAATCTTCTGTACATTTCAGCTTCATCATCTATGTTTGCTATTCTCTGCTCTATATTTGGCGGTATCCTATGAAACTGATTCGTAGCGTTGTCTCCGTGCCTGCGGAATTGAATCAGAAGTCTGTTGAGCAAAAACAAAGAATCAGAAGTGATTGCGTATTTCCAGATCATGGAATCGTGAATCTGATTCTCAATGTCCATTACGTTAAACTTTTTGAGAATTTCACGCCTGAAGCAATACGTACAGCCAGGTCTCATATTATCGAGCCATGTATCACTGAGCCTGAATTGAATCACACTTCCGTCATCACGTTCTATGTTCCTGACCTTCGCATGAATTCTCTCACCGTTGACTACTGGAATGTAATTCGATGCAAGACACATAATCTCAGGACGTGAATCCATAACATCAACCATAACTTGAATCTTGTCTTTAATCCACACATCATCCTGATCGCATGTGAAGATGTAATCCCCTGTACACTTTGAGAGTGCGGACAAAAAATTTTTCTTTATGCCGAGATTTGAATCATTTTGTGAGACATGCCAGCCCGTTAAATTATATTTCGTGATATATTCATTGCAGAACTCAAATGTTCCGTCTGTTGAATTGTCATCAGAGATAATAACTTCGTCAGGTGCTTTTGTCTGTTCTCTTATTGAATCTAACTGTTCACCTATAAATCTAATTCCATTGAATGAAGCGAGAGCTACAGAAATTTTTGCTGTCATATAAAAATCCTTTCTGAACTGAGAATATAAATATGATGATGATACAATAACAGAAAAATTCCCGGAGGTAAATTAAGATTTGAAGAAGAAGATTGCATTTATTGGTGTTGGGAGAATGGGTAAGCCTATGGTGCGTAATCTCGTAAAGCTGGGATATGAAGTTCACATATATGCGCGTTCAATTATGAAAGTCTATGATGTCATAAACAACGGTGCGAGGTATCACAACACTATCAATGACTGCGTGAGGGACTGCGGAGTAATAATCACAATGCTTGGAATACCGAAGGACGTAGAAGATGTATATTTTGTTACCGGCGGGATATTAGACAGTGCTGCACCGGGCACATACATAATCGACATGACAACTAACAGCCCAACGTTAGCGAAATTGATTTACGATGAAGGGAAGAAAAGAGGATTTCATGTTCTTGACGCGCCGGTTACGGGAGGGCAGGCACAAGCGAAGACAGCGACACTCTCGATAATGGTGGGAGGAGAAGAAAAAGATTACAAAGCATGTCTGCCGTTATTCCGTGCAATGGGGACGAACATAAACTACATGGGAAGTTCAGGAATGGGACAGCACACGAAACTTGCGAATCAGATAATGATAGCGGGAACGATTGCGGGAGTGTGTGAGGCGATGACATATGCGAAGTCGAAAGATATAGACATGTCAAAATTTCTTCGTGCAGTATCAACTGGTGCAGCAGGATCAAAGCAGCTTGATAATGCCGGGCCAAGAATACTTGATCGTGATTTTACGCCGGGATTTTCGATAAAGCATTTCGTGAAGGATTTGCTTCTTGCGATTGATGAATCGAATAAAGAATATTTGAATCTTGATGTGCTGGTTACAGTGATGAGTCATTACAAGAAACTTGAATCTGACGGTTTATCTGAGAATGGAACGCAGGCACTGATAAAATACTACGGAGGCTAAAA
>CAJOLN010000086.1 GCA_905235395.1 uncultured Synergistales bacterium | reverse complement strand
CATGATGTTAAGAATTTTAGCGCACGTTTAATTTTTCCGCAAGGTTTAGGTTATCATAGGGTATGCACAAGAAAGGAGAATACGAATGAATAATAATGAGATAAGGAACAAGGGAGTAAAAGATTATGAGACTTTGATAAAAAAGAATCTTGAGGTCAAAGATGAATTTCATGATGTAATGCGCAGCTTCAGTGAAAAATTAGAAGCTCAGCTCATAGAACGAAAAACATTGAAGAGTGAATCAAGAATTAAAGAGAAAGTTATGAATGATTATTCCGGAGATTACGGCAAAATTGTAGATGTGAATGCGGCAAGCCTGGTATTTGAAGATGAGAAAAAACTGTTGGAGGCTTACGAATTTTTTAGAAATCAAGAAAATGTACGAAGAATCAAAGATAGATGGCATACACCAGATGAATCTGGTTACAGAGATTTTAACATCACTTTAGAATTAACTAACGGCATATTATCAGAAATTCAGCTTCACCTAAAGAGCATAATGGATATAAAGAATGATGTAGGACACTTACTGTATGAATTCATAAGAACCAACGAAAATAAGGAAGAGTTCAAACAGCACATCGAACGTGCAAAGGAAATCAGCAGAGCATTATACGAAGCTGGTTTGAATGGAAAATACGAAAAGGCAGATGACAGTTACAGAAAAAATATATCGGATATGATCCGTGAACTTTTAAAAAGTAATGCCAAAGGAATAGATGAACTATTAAATAAAATATCAGACTTAAATAAAAAAATCACAGGCTGAACACGAGATCATATTCTCGAAATTCAAAGCCCGCGATAAATATACTGGGTTCAATTGCAATGCGTGAACATATTCTCAGAAGTGTGAATGATATGCTTACACGTTACCAGTAGCTTTTTGTCTCTGCATCTCGCGCTTCATGTCCTTAAGCATTGAAATATAATCATACTCAGGCTCATATCCTAATTCTTCACGAGCTGAAGAAATGTCCATAATATATTGAGGTGCATTCGGTTTGTCAGGACGCATTATGAGTTCTGATTTTTTGCCTTCAGGATTGAACACGTCTGCGATGCCCTGTATCTGATCCAGAAGACTTGTACCTTTCCCTGTGCCTACATTGTAATATCCTGTGTCCCTGTTCACAAAAACTGCCTTGTAAAGCATCTGACAAAAATCCTTAACATATACCATGTCTTTAACTCTTGAAGCATCACCCCAGACTTCTATGCTCTCTCCTGCTATTGCTCTGTCAATAATGATACGGTAGCCTACCTTCCTTTTCACGCCGTCAACATAATAGCTGTCATTCGGAGAATACAAATATATTGTAGGAAGTCTGAAGATGAAATTTTTGATGCCGTAAACCTGATGATAATTCTCAATGAGATCTACAGCAAAATTTTTCGTCATCACATAAACTGTATGGTCAGACTTGAAACTAAATCGTCGAGGCATATCAACCTTCAGCAAAGGTGAATCTTCACCATGATCTTTTATGTCTCCGAAGCTCTGTGCAAAAAGTATGCGGTCTGCTTTGCTCTTCCTGCAATATTCCAGAATATTGAGCGTACCTGTGATGTTCACGTCAATATATTTGTAGGGATCATAGCCTTCCATTCTTGCGGGCATCATTCCGGCGAGATCAACTGCTGCATAAATTTCATCCGGCAGTCTGTTGAAATCATTTCTGTCTGTGATGTCCAGTCTCACATAACGGACACCAAGAGCATCGAAGAAATTTGTTTCTCTTCTTCCTGCTGCAATAATCTCGCAGTCATTATCTCTGCAATGTTCAATGAAGTATTTCGTGAAGTATTTTCCTGTTCCTCCGCTTGCACCAAATATAACAATTCTCTTCATGATGCTCTCCTGACTTGCCCGGAATTGAGCACCAAAAAAGTCCCGCATGAGTTATCACACGAGACTGTCTGCTTTCTATTCAGAACCTTGTTTAAGGCAAGATTATCGATGTTCGATGTTCGATTGTACTGTGTTGCTGCATATCAGTCAATGCCTTTCCGTTAAATTTTTGAGAATTATAGCATTAAATTTGCATCAATTAGCTTTGATATTGCCCTTACTGCTACTCTAATCCCTTTGTCCGTATCGAAATTATCAGGTTCATCATATCCTGCTGCTTTGCGTTCCTGATTCCATACAACATTAAGGACACTTCCGCATTTCACTCCCAGTGATGACGCAACAACGAATAGTGCTGCCGATTCCATTTCACTGGCGAGAACTCCAAGTTTCTTCCATGCATCCCATTTCATCAACAGCTCATTGTGAACGGGCATTCTATGAGGGCTATGCTGACCATAAAACGAATCCTTGCACTGAACAACTCCTGTGTGCCATTGTTCTCCAAGTTCAACTGCTGAATCAACAAGTGCTCTCACAATTTCAAAATCTGCCGCCGCCGGATATTCTATCGGTGCGTATTCTCTGCTTGTACCTTCATGACGTATTGCCGCAGTCGCAATGACAACATCAGAGCTTTTCACGTTGAGATTAATTCCTCCGCAAGTCCCAACGCGTATGAATGTATCAACTCCTATTGCACATAATTCTTCCATTGCTATAGCCGCACTTGGCCCGCCTATTCCTGTTGATGTTACGAGAACTCTTTTTCCCTTTATGCTTCCTGACCACGTGGTATGTTCACGATTTGACGCGATGAATTTCGGTTCATCAAGATACTGTGCAATCTTCTCACATCGTCCAGGATCGCCTGGAAGTATGCAGTACTTTGCTGAATCATTTTCATCAAGATTAATATGATACTGTTTCATGTGCTTCATCTCCTGAAGTTATATTATCATCAGCACAATCATTCTCGTTAGTAATGCCGCAATCCACGCTATTACGCACTGCCATACTACAACACCGACTGCCCATGATGATCCTAATTCTCGCTTTATCGATGCAACCGCCGCTATGCATGGAGTGTACAACAGACTGAAGACCAAAAGAGATGAAGCAGCAACAGGAGATATTACAGTACTGACAGGATCTGTGAAGAGAACTTCGAGACTTGATACAACACTTTCTTTTGCGAGTATTCCCGTGATTAATGATGTACATATCCTCCAGTCGCCAAGCCCAAGAGGACGGAATAACGGAACGATTAACCCTGCCGCATATGCAAGAATGCTCTCATCAGAACTTGATGTGAAGTGTAAATGCAAATCGAAACTCTGAAGGAACCATATCACAATACATGCGATGAATATCACCGAGAATGCACGCTGAAGAAAATCTTTTGCCTTCTCCCACATAAGCATAATAACGTTCTTTGCGGCTGGCATTCTGTAATTCGGAAGCTCCATTACGAACGGAACTGCCTCACCTCTGAACAGCGTATTCTTGTAGAGAATTGCAATGATAATCCCGAAGACTATTCCGAGAACATATAACCCTGTCATGATTAGTCCTCCGTTCTTTGGGAAAAATGCATCAACGAAGAATGCATATATCGGAAGTTTTGCAGTACAGCTCATGAATGGTGTTAAGAGTATGGTCATTCGTCTGTCGCGTTCACTTGGAAGGGTACGCGTTGACATTACAGCCGGAACAGTGCAGCCGAATCCGATTAACATGGGTACGATACTTCGGCCTGAGAGTCCAATCTTACGGAGCAGTTTATCCATGAAGAAAGCAACTCTTGCAGTGTAACCTGAATCTTCAAGAATAGACAGAAAAAAGAACAGCGTAATTATTATCGGCAGGAATGATAACACGCTTCCAAGTCCCTCAAATATTCCTCCTGTGATGAGGCCATGAAGAACATCATTAACTCCCATTGAGGTCATGAATGCGTCTGCTGATTCCGTGAATGCGTCAATCAATCCTTCAAGAATATCTTGAAAGTATGCGCCTATGACATTGAACGTGAGCCAGAATACAGCAGTCATTACAGCAATGAAGACAGGAATAGCTGTGTATTTTCCCGTGAGAATTCTATCGAGTTTCTGAGAGCGTAAATGTTCTTTGCTTTCCTTTGGTTTAACGACGCACTGAGAGCATACCTTCTGAATGAATTTGAATCTCATATCAGCCATTGCAGCATTACGATCTAAACCTCGTTCCTTTTCCATTTGAATGATAATATGTTCGAGCATTTCACGTTCATTATCTTCAAGCCCCAATGCTTCGAGTACAAGATGATCATTCTCAATAACTTTGCTTGCTGCGAACCTCAAAGGAATACCTGCACGTTCAGCGTGATCCTGAATCAAATGCGATATTGCGTGAAGACATCTGTGAACTGCTCCGTCATGGTCATTCTCATCACAGAAATCATAACGTTTAGGTTTCTCCTGATACTTTGCGATATGAACTGCATGGCGAACAAGCTCATCAACGCCTTCATTCTTTAATGCCGATATTGGTATAATGGGAACGCCTAACATTTTTTCCATTCGGTTTATGTCTATAGTTCCTCCGTTGCCGCTCAGTTCGTCCATCATGTTTAATGCCGCAACAGTTGGAATTTGCATCTCTAAAAGCTGAATTGTGAGATACATATTGCGTTCAATGTTCGTAGCGTCAATAATATTTATGATTGCTTTGGGTTTCTCATCAAGTATGAAATTTCTCGAAACTCTTTCTTCTCCGCTGTAAGGGGACATTGAATATATGCCGGGCAGATCCGTAATGAGTGTATCGGGATAGCCTTTAATGATTCCGTCTTTGCGGTCTACAGTAACACCTGGAAAATTTCCGATTCTCTGATTAGAACCTGTGAGCTGATTGAAGAGCGTAGTCTTTCCTGAATTCTGATTGCCCGCGAGTGCAAACGTTAATGTTGTTCCGTCTGGCAATGCTTCACTTTCACCTTCAACGTGATATTTCCCTTCTTCACCCAGTCCAGGATGTTCGATTCTTTCAACGCCATTCACATCATGAAGTGCATCAATGAATCTCTCTGCATTCTCGGTATCTTTTGCAGGCTTAACGGTAATGCGTCCTGCATCTGCTGCTCTTAATGTGAGTTCGTAATCATGAATTCTAATCTCTATCGGATCACCCATAGGTGCGCGTCGAATCATCTTCACTCTTGCGCCGGGTATTATCCCCATATCCAACAAATGCTGACGTAAACTTCCATGTCCCCCAACAGAATCAATGACTGCACTTTTCTGTGTTTCAAGTTCTTCAAGTGTCATTTCTCAATCTCCATTCTGAATTATTGTTTGAGCTATAAAAATTTACTTCATAGAAAAGATTAAATCAACCCTAAGTGATAGATTTCTGAGATTTCAAAACAGCAAACACTGAAGAGAAAAAATAAAAGCCGGGATGCACTTATGGTATCCCGGTTTCTTTTTGCATTAACGTTTTTTCATGAAAACAAACAATGAAGCCGCAAGAAGAACATACATTCCGCTGAATGATGAACAGCCACCTCCGCCACTGCTGCCGCCTCCTCTTGATGAAGCAGCTATAGTTAGTGAAAGAGTTTTTGTGTCCGTACCTTCAGCATTATTCACACTGACATACACACTGAAGCTCCCGGATTGTGTCGGTGTTCCTGTTATCGTTGAACCGCTGAGACTTAAACCATTAGGAAGACCAGATACAGACCATGTGAGCGGTGTTGTTCCTGTTGCACTGAGCGTGTATGAATATCTCTCACCAACTCTACCTTCAGGAAGTGATGATGTAGTTATTGAGGGGTTCACTACCTGTGATTCAGACGGAACAGTGAACGCTTTCACACATGCATTGAATGGCCCGTTTGATATTCTCTTTCCGTCTGTCCAGTTCGATGATACAGGAGTGTTAGCTGATGCAAAATAACTCTCGCCCTCATTGACCGCAACGCCTCCTGACTTGTGATGTGATTCAACCGCAGAGACGTATTGATAGCCCGATGACTTTCCTGCTCTGAGTATAACTGAGAAATATTCACCCTTCTGAAGTTCAATCGGATTTGTGAGCTTCAAAGTATGATACCCTGCATTAGGCATTGTACCTGAGAGAACAGGCGATGAAGGTGTACCGGGATTCACAGGTATATCACTGCCGAGCTTGTTGACGTATATCGTGTAGGGTGCGTTATTGTCCTTAGTGTAGAAGCCAATCTCAATGATCTTCTCGTTATCCTCAGCCTTGAAGACATTCGCTGACCATTGATATGAAACTGCACTTATACTCCCAAGTTCATCATGGCCGTAATGCTTTAATCCTTCTGTCGTATTTTCTGCTATGAATACTGCTGCACTGCTGATGTACTGTTCATAGGACATCCAGAAACAACCATTGAGACCCCATGTATTACCCCATGAGTTGCGCACTAGCCATGCACCATTAGCTGACGGCTGATTCTTGAAGTTACTTCTTGGGTAATCGTCATCCCAGCCAATAATCTCGACAGCATGATTCGTTCTCGTATCAAAATTATAGTATGAACTTCCGCTCATATCGCTTCCTGAATGCGAATATGCTATCATGACTGCTCCGTTATTTATGACAAAGTTCTTCACAATGTCCCTGTTGCTTGCTGTTATCCTTCCGATGAGATATGCATCTTTCAGTTTAAACGGCCTCGAATAGCTTTCAGGTGTACGTCCTGATGTGACACTGCTTACGTTTCCTGCGTTCGTGTATGGCAGTTCTGATTCTAATGCCGGGCCTGACATTCTTGAGAACATAGCAACAGAGATTGACGGCCATCCTCCCTGATTGAGAATGCTTTCACTGCTGTTATTCAGAGGGAATGCATAACCCTGACGTGAATCTCTGAATGCATACCACGCTAAATGAAGCTCAGAGAGATCCGGCACATTTGCTCCTGGATTCTGAATGAGGTAATTCGATTCGAGTGCTCCAACTGACGCAAACGCCCAGCATGTTCCATAAGGATTCTGATTCTTTATGGTGGTGATGTGTCCGTAGTCGCGTAAATCATATTGAGAAGGTAATGCTGCTGATGAGTTCACCGCTTCGTTCATGCTGTCCGTAACAGGAGGATTATCCGTGAGGTGCGATAAGTTTGTGGGTTCAGGGATTGCACCGTAAACCTTCATAATATGCTTCGGGGTCAGCTGAGTAGAGCATGAACTGTTCAGACAGAGGAGCAGACTCTACAGATACTGAATCCCATTCACAAAGGAAGTAATTCTTTTCAGCTTTAGGATTAGATAATAAGTCTTCTGTAAATTGTGCGCCTAATCCATCTCCATTTCCGTCAAACGTTATCTTCCAAGTCATTGGTTCACCTGTCGTCCACTGCCATTTACCGTTTACTAGCTCACAGCCTATCCAGAATTCAGCCGTATCTTCTGAAAGAGGCTTCACAGAATATATCTCTGCAAGCATATCATGAACAGCATCATACTCATCACGATTGGACAGAACAGCGAGATAACCGCCGAGAGA
>CAJOLN010000085.1 GCA_905235395.1 uncultured Synergistales bacterium | reverse complement strand
TCCGTACTTCCTCCGTCAAGTATCATGTCTATTCTTCCGTTCATGTCATGATACACGCTCTCAAAATCCGTAGGGCTTGGCCTTCCGCTTATGTTTGCACTTGGAGCAGCAATGGGTGTGCGTGATGATTCAATCAATGCGAGTGCAACAGGATTATCTGGCATTCGTATTGCGGCAGTATCGAGACCTCCGCGAGTCTTCAGAGGGATTATGTCTCTTGCAGGCAATACAAGCGTTAAGGGTGCAGGCCAGAATTCATGAATCAATTTCTCTGCAACGTCATTCATGTACACGAGTGAATGAACCTGTTCGTGATTCGACACATGAAGAATTAACGGGTTATCCGAAGGTCTTCCTTTTGCGGCATAAATTTTCGTTACGGCATTTGAATTGAGAGCATCAGCACCAAGACCGTAAACTGTTTCCGTTGGGAATGCAACGAGTCCGCCTGAACGTATTATCTCTGCGGCCTTCGTTATGATTTCATGTTCGGGATTCCATTTGCTAATCTTCGCCGTTTTTGTTCGGATTGTCATCATGAAATTTCGATTTGAACTCCTCAATGTATTCCGCGAATCTGCCTTCTATTATTGCCTCACGTGCCTGCTCTGCAATTCTCACCGTGAACCTCAAATTATGCCACGTACACAGCCTTGCACCGAGTATCTCTCCGCACATGGCCAGGTGTCTCAAGTATGCTCTCGTGAAATTCCTGCATGTATAGCAATCACATTCAGGGTCTAACGGTGAAAAGTCGTGTGCGTATTTCTGTCCTCGAATGTTCACGCGTCCGAATGAAGTAAACATCGTACCGTTCCTGCCGTTCCTCGTGGGCATGACACAATCGAACATATCAATTCCCCGTGCAATACCTTCTACTATGTTCAATGGATAACCTACACCCATTAAGTAACGAGGCTTCCCTTTCGGCATAACGTCTTTGAGGACATCAAGAATTCGATACATCTCTTCGTGAGATTCACCGACAGATAAACCACCGATTGCGTATCCTGGAAAATTCATGCCCGTGATTTCATTTGCACTTCGTATTCTCAAATCCTCGTAAATTGAACCCTGAACGATTCCGAATAACGCCTGCTTTGATGAATCATTATGACTGTCAAAATATTTTTTGCTTCGTTCTGCCCATAACGTTGTTCGATTCACTGCCTCTTCTGCACGTTCATACGTCGTCGGAATCTCTACGCACTGGTCAAAGCACATCGCTATATCTGAACCTAACGCTCCCTGCATCATCATCGACCATTCAGGCGACATCACTAACTGAGAGCCGTCTATGTGTGAACGGCACAATACATTCTCATCTGTAATCTTCTGCAATTTTGCGAGTGAAAATACCTGAAACCCTCCAGAGTCCGTGAGTATTGGCTTATTCCAGTTCATGAACTTGTGAAGCCCTCCTGCCTCCGTGATAATCTCCTGACCAGGACGAAGATACAAATGATATGTATTGCCGAGAATTATCTGTGAGTGAATCGATTCGAGTTCATCAGAAGACATTGCTTTTACTGTCGCAAGAGTTCCTACAGGCATGAATACAGGCGTGCGTATTATTCCGTGAGGCGTGATTAATTCTCCTGCACGTGCTCCTGTTACCGGACATTCAGCTATAATTTTGAACTCAAACATTTCTGTATGTCTTCACCATCCGAAAAATTTTTCTGCGTTCTCTTCAATCTTCTTCTCTAACTCCTCCATGCTTATATCTTTTTCTCGCGATACTGCTTCATATACATACTTCACATACGAAGGTTCATTTATCTTCCCTCTGTATGGCACCGGCGACATATAAGGGCTGTCAGTCTCACAGACAAGATTATCAATCGGGATTCTTCTTACGGCTTCACGCAATTCATCAAAAATTTTCCCTGTCCATGTGATTGCTCCTCCGAATGCGCATATGTTTCCGTCTTCTACAATTTCATCGAGATATTCAAGTCCTCCGCTGTAGCAATGAAACAATAGCTTCAGGTCTTTATAGTCCCTTAGAATTTTCATTGCATCATCTATTGCGTCTCTTATGTGAAGGATTACGGGCATGTTATTTTCTCGCGCAAATTCAAGCTGAAGTTCAAACATCTTAATCTGAACATCACGAGGTGAATAATCATAATGATAGTCTAATCCTATCTCTCCTACTGCTATGACCCTTTCACTCTTTATCAGTCTGTGAAATTCTTTCGGTATCTTGTCATAACGTTTTGCTTCATGCGGATGTATTCCTATTGACGCGTAAAGCCCGAACTTCGAGAAGTCCTCACACATAGCTGCGGCTTCACAACTGTCTTCGTAATCGCACCCGACTATCACCATGCGTTTAACTCCTGCCTCTAATGCACGTGATATTAATATTCTTGATTTAAGTCTAAGTTCCTGTGAATTTAAATGACAATGGGTATCTATCAGCATTTTTTTTTCTTTCTGTTATGTTAGTTCTATAATTTCAGGTGTAAAATTTCCCAGCAAATAATATACTCTTTCTGACATCTCAAAAAATTTTTTCGTCTCTTCTGCTTTCATCACCTCCTCATATATTCTTCTGCATACGTGAATATCCTCATCAATCCGATTCATAAGTTCGGTCTTATTCCCGAATATTTTTATATCACGGACGCGGCCAAGAATGAACACTGGAAGTATTGAATCATAAATATCATCGTGAAAATCCAGAATATGAACCTCAGCACGAAGTTCATTCACATCATGAAATGTCGGGTTAGTGCCTATTGATAATGCTCCGCAGTGATACTCATGATTCACAAGTACAGCAGAAGAATACACTCCTGATTTGGGGATAACGTGATGCTCTGAGAGGTTCAGGTTTGCGGTTGGAAAGTTCATTGTGCGTCCCCTTTGATTGCCGTGAATTATTCTGCTCATCATGAAAAATGGATATCCGAGAATTTCATATGCACCCGTAACATTTCCTGCGAGAATTTCACTGCGAACCTTTGAGCTTGAATATTTCCCTTTGTTGAGCAAATCAGCAATGATGATTTTGTTTATGCCGTCTGAACGTGCGAGGCTTTCTAAAAATTCAGCAGTACCTGAACGATTCAGACCGAAGTGAAAATCTCTTCCCATAACCAGACCGTCAACGTTGAACCGATTGCGCATTAACTTCCAGAAAGATTCGGGATTCAAATTTCTCAATGCGTCATCAAATCTGAGCACATACATGTTCGGAATGCCCATGACATTACGAATCAGTTCGCGTTCGGTCAGCGTGAAGATAGAGTGATTCGTTTTATGCATGAACTCATACGGGTGAGGGTAGAACGACACAACACCCCAGTTATTTCCGTCAGCATTACGTCTGCACAGGTCTAATAATTCTTCATGGCCTTTATGAAATCCGTCAAAGGCACCGATAGTGATTAACATTCTGTATCAATCCTTAGGAACAATAACGGAAGGACAGATATATTTGCCTCCGCCTACATAATAACCGAAACCAAGAAAATTATCGCCTTCAACGCATACATAATTATTGAGTTCACTTATGCCTTCTGAAGTGTATTCTGCATGACGTGACAGCACAGCCATTCCGTTGATGAAAGTTTTTGAGTCTCGTTGTGAAATATGTACACGTGTGAAATTCTTTGCGAGTTCATGGAGACTTACGAGATGATAATGTTCATCATCAGGAGAATTTGCATTTTCAAGATTGAAATTTCCGAGTGAAATTCTCTCAAGTGATTTCACGTATGCACCGCAGCCCATAATCTTGCCTAAATCATGTGCGAGGCTTCGTATATATGTTCCTCTTCCGCATGAAACTTCAAGCTCAACACTGCCTTCATCATTCAGAGGTTCAATCACGCGTATATTTCTGAAGTAAACGGGGCGTGAATCAATTTTCACATCAACGCCTGAACGTGCGAGTTTATATGCTGGTGTTCCGTCAATTTTGATAGCGGATATAGCAGGAGGGGACTGAAGACGAATTCCCGACAACGAGAAGAGAGAATCATTCAATGTCCTCATGTCTAAATTAGCGGCTGAAGATTCGCGAATCACTTCACCGGAATAATCGTATGTATCTGTCTCTGTTCCGAACTGAAGCACCGCACGATAAATTTTCGGCATTGACATTACGAACTCACATAATCTGGTAGCGTTACCAGCAAGAAGAATGAGAAGACCGGACGCAGTAGAATCGAGAGTGCCAGCATGACCAACTTTTACACCGAGTTTCTTTTTGGCAATGCTGACACACTGGGAGCTTCGCAGACCGACAGGTTTATTTATCAGGACAAGAGCATTCATGATATTTCTTCAGTATCAGCGATTCGATTTCACTCACGCATTCATTCAATGTCCCGAACTCTACGAAAGAACCTGACGCTCTTTCATGGCCTCCACCGCCCAAGAGTCTCGCGAATTCACCTGCACCTAATGGACTTCCTTCACGTGAACGGAAACTCGCGCGAATTTCACCTTTGAGATTTTCTGTTATCATTGCGATGAACTTCACGCCTCTTAACGTCATCAACATGCTGGGCAATCCTTCATTTTCTGTTAAGTCTGCACATGCTTCACGAAAATCATCAGCACTGAGCCACGACACAGCAAATATATCTTCAGGCCCGAAAGTTTTCACTCGCGATAATGCCTTTGACCACACTTTGAATCCCGGTACGCTCTTGTTCTGGCTGATCATATCGGCCATGTGTGAAGGTTCAGCACCGAGTTCAATTATCTCCGCAATAACTCTGTGTGTTAATGGTGATGTATTCGAGAAAGTGAAGCCTCCTGTGTCAGTGAAGATTCCGGTGTACAAACTCTCAGCGATATTCTTCGTGATGTTCCAGTTCCCGGCCTTGAGGATTCTATACAGCACTTCACATGTTGATGATGCTTTTCCGTCTACGCAGTTAATTTTTCCGTAGTGCGAGTTGTCTTCATGATGATCAATGTTCAATGCGGTTATGTTTTTCTGAACGTCATAGCCCATTACGCTACGTGATTCGTTAGAGCAGTCGAGAAAGATATATAGTTCATGAGAATCATCAAATGCAAATTCGTCTGTACATACGTGAACATCAAAGCACGATAAGAATCTATATGTCTCAGGAAGTTTTTCATCAGGGCTGAACCATTTCACTTTTTTGTTGAGATTCACTCCTGCCTGAATGAGTGCAGTTGCAGAGCCTACAGCATCACCGTCAGCTTTCTTATGAGTGAATACTGTCCATGTATCATGAGTCTTCAATGTATCAGACGCAAGAAGCATAATCTCATTCGTCAGCATTAGTCACAATCTCCTGTCTGTAATTGCCTGAGAAGCCAAGACCGTCAAGAATTTTATCTATCTTTGCACCATAGTCTTCGCTTTTATCAATTACAAATTCAAGTGCAGGTACTCTTCTAAGTTTTATCGTCTGGCCAAGCAAACCGCGAATTGCACCTTTAATCTCGTTAAGCTCCTTCAAGATTCCCGGACGCTTATGCGATTCTAAAGCTGTGAAATATACTCGTGCCTTCTCTAAATCTTTTGAGCAGTCAACTCCGGTTATGATTGTGCTCTTGACGCTTTCCTTTTTGATTTTGCTTTCGAGAATCAATGCAATCTCACGCTGTAACTGCTTATTGATTCTCGACATTCTTAGGTTGCTGCTCATTGCAATGTTCGTTTCTCCTCTATGACCTCGTAGACTTCAAGAACATCTCCCTCTTCAAAGTCCTGATATCCTTCAAACGAAATCCCGCAGTCCATTCCGGCTTTGAGTTCATGAGCTTCATCTTTGACATGCTTGAGTGATGCAATTTTTCCGTCCCATATCACAATCCCGTCACGAATGATTCTGATTTTTGCCGTGCGTCTCACGAGTCCGCGTGTAACATGACAGCCTGCGATTTTTCCTATCTTAGGAATTCTGAATATCTGGCGTATTTCAACTTCACCGAGCGTATCTTCTCTGAGTGTTGGCTTGAGGAGTCCAGACATTGCGGCTTTGACTTCATTTATGACATCATAAATCACGTTGTAGATTCTAATCTCGACACCGTTAAGTTCGGCCATACGTTTGGCGTTGCTGTCTGGTCTGACGTTGAAGCCAATAATTACCGCATTCGATGTTGATGCTAACATGACATCACTCTCTGCTATTCTTCCGACTCCCTTATGAATGATTGATACACCAACTTCATTTGTTGCGAGCTTTTCAAGTGATGCGCATAATGCCTCAAGAGAACCTTGAACATCACATTTCACGACAAGATTCAAATGTGGGAGCTGTCCTTCCTGAAGATTTGAATATAAATCTTCGAGTGATGCTTTTTTCACTTCACCTGCCGAATCTCTTTCATTCACTTTTGCTTCTGCGATTGCTGCTCTGGCTTCGCGTTCAGTGTTGACGACTTTGAATGCTTCACCAGGATTAGGAACGCCGTCGAGGCCAAGAATTTCTACGGGAGTACTGGGGCCAGCCTTTTTTAATCCTTTGCCTGCCCAGTCGAATAACGCGCGTGTTTTTCCCCATGTTGATTTGAACAGCACAATATCTCCTGCTTTGAGCGTTCCGTTTTTCACAATTACAGTTGCAACCGGGCCTTTGCCTTTATCGAGACGAGCTTCAATCACCACGCCTTCAGGATTTGCATTAGGGTTAGCTTTGAGTTCCTGCATTTCAGCTTCAAGCAGTACACGTTCAAGCAAATCACTCACGCCTATTCCCTGTTTTGCTGAAATCTCAACTGCACCAACATCACCGCCCCAGCCTTCAACAAATATTCCAAGTTCGGATAACTGCTGACGTACACGATCAGGTTTAGCTCCCTGCTTGTCTACTTTGTTAATCGCAACGACCAAAGGAACACCAGCGGCTTTGATGTGATTTATGGCTTCATGTGTCTGAGGCATAATGCCGTCATCAGCGGCTATAACCAGAACAACAATATCCGTAACATTTGCTCCTCGTGCACGCATTTCCGAGAATGCTTCATGTCCAGGCGTATCGAGGAAGACAATGGGTTTTCCTTCATGCATGACAACATACGCTCCGATGTGCTGAGTGATACCGCCTGCTTCGTGGTCTGCAACGCTTGAATGACGAATCTTATCAAGATCAAGCAGTGTTGTCTTTCCGTGATCCACATGACCCATGACCGTGATGATTGGAGGACGTTCAACAAGTTTTTCAGGAGCTTTCACGGGTTCATTCTTTTTTTCTGGCTGTGATTGAGGCTGTGGTTTCTGAGGCTTCGGGGGTTGATGTGAATGCTGTTGTTTTTTAGGCTGCCTTTTATCATTTCGCTGTTTATCGTGAGGTTTGAAGTTTTTCGCTGGCTTTTCGGGTCTCTCTGGTTTTTCTTCCCGTTCTGGAGTTTCCTTTCTGGGCATTGGTTTTTGCTTTGATGCTTCTGATGAGAACAAAAAGCATGTCATAAAAAGACTGAAAGAGCGATTCGGATTGAAGTGAGTATCGATTTTGAAATGTGAGGCCGTGAGTATATTTCATATGCGGCGGTGGTTTGCGGGTGTGAAGGGGACGCTCTCGTTTCTCACGGCGGCTGGTTTCATCCCAAGTTCCTCGGCAATGTCCGTGAGCCCGGCCATCCCCTTGCGTTTGAAGCAGAAAATCGGTTCGACATCGAGAGCCTTGCAGTAATCCGCAATCCGTGTGAGGGTTATTCCGATACGACTATTCTCTATCTCAGAGACCCTCGCACGTGGAGAGCCCATTCTGCGGGCTACTTCCGTGATGGTAAGCCCCTGGCGCTCGCGTTCCTTTATGAGAGCCGAGAGAACTCTTGTCCTTAATTCCTCTGAATGAATGCTTCCCATATCATTATCCAAATAAGATGTCCCACAATTCGAGTATTACCGTGTTCTCGTCGAAGAACCACCACTTGAAGATAAAGGCGCGGTCTTCATCTTCGATGTCGGCTACCTGGAGGAAGTTGCCAGATTCCCAATAACATCCTTCGGATTCCTCCTCTGCCCATTCTTTGAATGATTCTACATTGCCAACTTCCTTCCATACGTGTTCAACGGACGGGCGTACACGTTTATCAAGATATACCTCATCCATGTCATCCGATAGCGCATCATTCACCTTGCCGAACTTCCACGTGAGATTTGGCTTCTGCATGAAAGTTTCGATGGAGACCTGGGGCATGCCCAGCGAAGCCAGACCTCTGTTCAAGTCTTGCAGATAGCCGTTGGCCGGGTCACGGAATTTCTTCACGTCGATTTCCTTACGAGCGGCCAGAACACTGTTGTCAATCACCTTGTCATTTTTATCCCGCCAGTGTTCGAGCGGAAGACGTTCTAAAACCGCCCAGTTTTCGAGTATAGCCCGGAGATGGGTTGCCGATTGAGCGACCGTACCGAGGTCGTAGAGTGCAGTTTTACTGAATCGAT
Organism: uncultured Synergistales bacterium; assembly: GCA_905235395.1. Lineage (GTDB taxonomy): Bacteria > Synergistota > Synergistia > Synergistales > Aminobacteriaceae > JAFUXM01. The sequence goes on along the minus strand of CAJOLN010000085.1, from coordinate 425 downwards.
TCCTATTCATTGCGAACCCTCCTCTGAATTACGTGGAACGTGATGCCGGGATATGTCTTTTTCAGTTCGCCGAGCGTCTTGCCGACTTCTGCGACCTGGTTGGCCTCGAAGGTCTTCTCGTCTTCCCATTTATGGGTGCGAGTGTCCCGGCGCTGAATTACGATGATGGTCTTCTTCTTGCTCATTTCGCGTAGTCGTATTTGAATTCGAACTGGATGCCTTCCGGCAGGAATACCTCATCATCCCACTCGGAGCAATCGTCCTCGCTGACGGAATCGACGAATGCCTGGAACTCCTCGCGTGTCCAGTGCTTCCGATAGGTGGCAAACTGCGGCTCCGTGTGATTGAACACGACCGTATTCCGGTGCGTATAGTAGATGAGGAGAAAAGAAATCCCGCCCTGGCCCTCGAATTCCTTCATGAAT
>CAJOLN010000084.1 GCA_905235395.1 uncultured Synergistales bacterium | reverse complement strand
GGTATATTTCTTTGCGTCAAAGTATTCCAGTATCGGCAAAATGAATTTCCTCGTACTGCCTGTTGCATCACGAACCTGCGCCAGTGTTACCTGACTTCCTATTGAACAAAGAATATCTTTCATCTCATCTTCAAGTTCTCTTAGCAATATGAATCCTTCTGATATTATTGCAAATTCACCTGAATTCCTCATTGCCTGAATCACTTTCGTAAATTCTCTTTCTGGAAATCCTGCCTCATCTTTGAGTTCGTTCAATGTGATTAACTGCCACTTATGAGACATACATATATTCTTCAGTGCGTTCTTATTCGAGTTGAACGTTTCATCATTCTCCGGAATGAATTCAGGAGTGTGTACTTTGTTTCTGTCAAGCATAAGCAACCCTTCATTCACGGCCATGTTCAAAAGTGAACGTGATACATTAGCGTTTTCTATTGGCATTCCTGATTCTGATGAAAAATGTTTCTGGTAATCTTTAACTGAGTTCACTAATTCATGAAGCATTTCATCACAGTATCTTCTTGAGACGTAAGTGTTATCGAGAGATACAATTTTTCTTTTAGCAATCAATTTCCCCGCGAGACTTTCAGCGTTCTCTTGCGTATCCTGAATCAACTGCAATGCTTCAATCTTGCTTATGCTTCCTGCTTCATCAATCAGATACTCAAAACGTGATTCCGAATCTCTTCCTGCGTCTTTGAGTTTCAATATGCGTTCGAGAATCTTTGCGCGTGATGATGTCCCTCTTGGCTTATATGAATACGGAAAGATTATTTCTCCTCCACCGATTGTGATTAGAGGACTGTAGAACCTAAGAATGAATCTCTGTCCGTAAGTGCATACAACAGGTTCCTCAAGAACTAACTGTGCAGGAACTTCTTCACCTGGTTCAATCTGTTTCGACTGCAATAATGAAACCCGCGCTAAGACTTCAGATGTTCCAATGCAGACATGTACCCTCTGCCAATGCTTTAATGGTTCTCTCACTTCAGGCATTAGTTTTATGATTGCCTCAAAGCATTTTGTTGCTTTGAATATTCCCTTATGACACACAACATCTCCGCGAGTAATTTCATCTATATCAATTCCTGCGAGGTTAGCGGCCACTCTCTGACCAGCAAACGCACTCTCGACATTCTTGCTGTGAACCTGAAGTGTTCTGATTCGACCTTCACGACCTGAAGGCAATACTTCGATTCTGTCTGAAGGATGAGCTGTTCCGTGATATGCTGTACCTGTTACGACTGTTCCGAAGCCCGAAATCACAAATGCTCGGTCAACAGGCAGGAAGAATGCTCCGCTTACGGGTCGGGTTTGAACTCGATCAATCAATGCTGTAATTTCTGCTTTCAATGTATCAAGGTTCTCACCTGTTACTGATGATACAGGCACAATTGATTTGCCTTCAAGAAACGTACCTTTCACGAATTCTTTCACATCTTCAATGACAAGTTCAAGCATACCTTCTTCATCTTTTATGCGGTCAATCTTCGTTATCGCGATTAGTCCTTCATGAACTCCGAGAAGTTCCATTATGGCGAGATGTTCACGTGTCTGCGGCATAACGGATTCATCTGCGGCGATCACTAGCAGTGCGGCATCAATTCCAGAAGCACCAGCAACCATTTGACGAATGAATTTTTCATGACCAGGCACATCAATTACACTCACTACCCTTCCGTCATCGAGTGTGAGAGGAGCAAAGCCTAATTCGATTGTTATTCCGCGTCTCTTTTCCTCAATTAATCTGTCGCAGTTTATTCCCGTGAGTGCATTAATTAACGCAGTCTTTCCGTGATCTATGTGGCCTGCTGTGCCTAACACTAATGATATTTCACGCATTCATTGCACCTTCAATAGCTGAAATCAGAGTTTCATATTCATCATCAAGAATCGTTCTGACGTGAATCACAATCTCATCATCACGTGCACCGCATAGAACTGGAACATCAAGACCTCGAAGATATTTCTGAACATGGCCTGCACCTGCAACTTTATGTTTCAAAGACACTCCCCAGCCTTTAAGTTTTATTTCAGGACATGAACCTCCTCCTGCTGCATCTTCAACTTCAATCACGCGAATCAATGCATTAATTCTCTGTGATAATTCCTCTGCTAATTTCTCAGCTCGCGTCTTCAAATCTTCTGGTGAAAGTCTCAGCATTCGTAACGTTGGAATTTCATCATACATGCCTTGTGCATAAAGTCTGAGTGTAGATTCAAAACCTGCAAGTGTAACCTTATCGACCCGTAACGCTCTTGCCATTGGATATTTTTTGATTCTATCGATGAGTGATTTACGTCCTGCAATGCCGCCTATCTGTGGGCCTCCGAGCAATTTATCTCCTGAGAACGTAACTATGTCCGCATAACTGGCACATGTTTTTATGTTCGTCTCATCTGACGGAAGATTCAAGATGTCATTCTCAACAAGCAATCCGCTTCCTGAATCCTCCATGAAGATTATGTGATTATCATGCGCAAGTTTCGAGAGTTCTTTACGTTCTGGTGATGTCGTGAAACCTTCTATCCTGAAATTTGAAGGGTGAACTTTGAGAAGCATTGATGTCTTTTCCGTGATTGCACGTTCGTAATCGTAAAGATGAGTTCTGTTTGTTGTTCCTACTTCCTTCAGAAATGCACCTGAGAGATTCATTATGTCAGGGATTCTGAATGACCCGCCTATCTCTACAAGCTCACCCCTCGAAACAATGACCTCCGAATCTTTTGCAAGTGCACTCAACGCTAATAGAACTGCACCTGCATTGTTATTCACAACTAATGATGCCTCTGCTCCTGTAAGCGCACATAATAAATCTTCAACATGTGAATTCCTCTGTCCTCTTGTGCCTGCTTTCAGATTGTATTCGAGATTGGAATAATGACTTGCTGATTCACACATGGCCTTCACTGCTTCATCAGCGATGAGAGATCTTCCGAGATTGGTATGAATTACGACTCCTGAAGCATTAATCACGTGAGTTAAGCTCGGACGTGAGGCAAAAGCAAAAGATGACATGCAAGAATTTTTGAACTCTTCATCAATGAATCGATTCTCTTCGCTCTCAATAATTTTTTTTCGTATGTCTGCAAGTTCATTATTGATTATGCGTTTCACTCTTATACGTCCAAGTTTCTCAAGCCATGTTTGAACCCATTCATAATTTAATATGATGTCCATTCCCGGAATATCACTGAGCCTCTGTCTTATATCCGACATCTGAAAACACGCTCCCGAAAAATTTTTTTGCTTATATTATCACGCTATAGCTTTTACATTATGGTGTACAATTATCACTAAAAATCTTCAAAGTTCAAAGAGAGAGGTGAAGATACAAATGTCAATTATCGAAATCACAAAAGAAAATTTCGAGGCGGAATTCAAAAACAGTCCTGTACCTGCAGTTCTCGATTTCTGGGGGCCAAAGTGCGGGCCATGTATGGCACTCATGCCTAAATACCATGAGCTTGCAGAGAATCCAAAGTATGAAGGAAAATTCAAATTCTGTTCAGTCGATACATCAAAGAACAGAAGAGTTGCTATGATGATTCGTCCGGCAGTAATGGCACAACCTACGTTCTTATTCTTCAAGGACGGCAATGAAGTTGCGAGACTAGGCGGAAATGATCTTACGATTGAGGAAATCACAGCTAAAGTTGAAGAACTTTGTGCGTGAAACACAAAAATAAAATTTAATCTCAAAGAAGGGAAGGTGTCGGACATGGGGAAACTTGCAGGAAAGAAATTGCTTCTTCTCGGTGAACGTGACGGTGTTCCAGGCCCTGCAATGGAAGCATGTTTGAAGGACAGCGGTGCAGAGATAATCTTCTCAGCAACCGAATGCTTTGTATGAACGGCGGCAGGAGCGATGGACTTGCAGAATCAGCAGCGAGTTAAAGACGCTGGAGAGAAATACGGAACGGATTGCATTGTTATTCTTGGCAGCTCTGACCCTGAAGGTGCAGAGATTTATGCTGAGACAGTAACAGCAGGTGATCCGACCTATGCAGGCCCACTCGCAGGAGTTTCGTTGGAACTCCCTGTATATCACATTTTTGATCCGGTAATCAGAGCAGAGTGCGACCCAGCAGCTTGGGAAGAACAAATCAGTATGATGGAAATGGTGCTTGAACCTGACGCGTTAGCCGAAGCAGTGAAAGGTATGCGCGAACAGTACAGCAAGAACGTTATTGAATAAACATCGAACATAAACATTCCCGTAGGAAACTTAAAAGCCTGCGGGTATTTTTTTAGGAGAATGAATCATGTCAACAAAAGTAGGAATAAAAAGTTATTCGTATTGTCTCAATCACGCTCCCGAAACAGGAAGTCATTACGGAGGCACACCATACGAAGCATATCATTCGGGAAAAGAACAGGAATATCTTGATGCTCTTCCGAAACATATTCAGAGTTACGACCATGCTCTTCATTATGCACCGAATCAAACTTACATCGGCGGCATATCATACGAAGAGTTTGAAGCGTTACCGTCAGGCTGGGTGAATAATCCACTTCCTGATGAAAAATCAAAACGCTATGGGAAATTCGGAGAGTTAATGCCTGAAGATGAATTTCTTGGCCTCATCTCAGCATGTGATGAATTCGAACTCGTATGGCTCGAAAAAAATTTTGCGGAGAACGTCAGCAAGAAGTTAGCAGAAGACCCAGTAATCACTGAAGCAATCGTGAAGAGAGTTTTGCGTCCGAAAAATATGCATGAGCTTTCAGAGATTGAGACGGAAGTTAAAGAACGTGCAGGCTTGTATCTCTATAATGAGGGAAAGATTGTAGGCTGTATTCGTTCAGGACATCCTACAGATGATTGTCTGACTGCACATGTCCTCATGGAAAATCTCGCGGGTAAAGCATCAGGTGTTCTTGCACTCTTGCATCTCATGAAGAACAGCGGAATGAATCCGAATGATTTAGACTTCGTGATTGAATGTTCAGAGGAAGGTGCGGGTGATGTTGGACAGAGGGCAGGAGGAAATTTCGCAAAGGCAATCGCAGAAGTTGCAGGTTGTGTGAATGCATCAGGCTGTGATGTTCGAGGTTTCTGTGCAGGCCCAGTGAACGCAATGATAAACGCTGCGGCTCAAGTTGCATCAGGCGCAAGAAAGAATGTAGCAGTAGTTGCAGGAGGATCAATTCCGAAGTTATATATGAACTCAAGAGATCACGTGAAAAAAAATCTCTTAGCACTTGAGGATTGTGTTGGAAGTTTCGCAGTTCTGATTGTCCCCGATGACGGCACTATGCCTGTAATGCGTCTTGATGTTCTCGGCAAGCATACAGTAGGCGCAGGCGGAGCACCTCAGGCAGTAACGAGTGCATTAACGTTTGAACCTTTACAGTCAGCAGGACTCACTTTCACGGACGTAGACAGATATGCACCTGAACTTCAGAATCACGAAATAACAGAACCCGCTGGTGCAGGCAATGTTCCTCTTGCGAACATAAAGATGATAGCGGCACTTGCAGTAATGAAGAAGGCAATCGAGAAACCTGCAATGATGGACTTCATAAAGAAACATGGAACAATAGGTTTCGCTCACACACAGGGACATATTCCCGCAGGAGTTCCATTCATAGGACATGCATGTGAAATGATTAACGAGGGGAAAATCAAACGTGCAATGATTATCGGTAAGGGAAGTTTATTCCTAGCACGCTTAACGAACCTCGCAGACGGTGCATCATTCCTTATTGAAGCTCCTGAACCAGTGAAGACAGAATCAACACTGAGTAAAGAAGAAATAAAAGCAATGCTTCTCGAAACACTGAGTGAGGTTGCTGGGAGGCTTAGTTGAAATGTCAGACGCTGTGAAGAAATTAATCGGCGAAGCTCTCACTGAGATAATTGAGACTGCGAAGACAGGCGGAAAAAAAATTCGTGTCGGACTTATGGCCTCTGGAAGTGAACACAGTGCTGAAGAAATCGCGAAGGGTGCAAGGCTCGCGATTCAGAATGCGAACAATGTCATTCCCGTAATGATTGGCCCAAAGGTAAAAGGCTATGATGATCTCGAATACATTGAATGCGAAGAATGCGATATACCTTCAAAACTTGAAGAGTGCGTGAAGAATGGAACAGTTGCAGGAGCAGTCGCAATGCATTTCCCGTTTCCTTTGGGTGTAACTACAATAGGAAGAGTATTAACCCCTGCAAGAGGAAAGGCAATGATAATCGCATCGACAACAGGAACATCTTCAACCGTCAGAGGCGAGGCCATGTTACGAAATGCAATTTACGGAATAGCAGTTGCGAAATCACTCGGCAATATGAATCCTACAGTTGGAATTCTGAATGTTGATACAGCACAGCCAGTATTAAGGGCATTAACGCGAATGAAGGATAAAGGCTATGATATTACGTTCGGAACTTCAACACGTGCTGACGGAGGAAGTGTTCTGAGGGGCAATGACATTCTGACAGGAGCAGTTGATGTTTGCGTTACTGACACGCTGACTGGAAATGTACTCGTGAAAATGTTCTCGTCATTCACGACAGGAGGAAACTATGAAGCAACAGGCTGGGGATATGGGCCTTCATGCGGTGAAGGATGGAATAATGTCGTGTCTATTGTGTCGAGGGCATCAGGTGCACCAGTAATCGCAAATGCATTGTCATTCACTGCGAGAGTAATAGCAGGAGGATTAACGGAGAAGGTTGCGGAAGAAATCAAATCAGCGAGGAAGGCAGGACTTGATGAAGAGATTGAAACATTAACACCTAAAGCATTAAGTTCAGATGAAGATGTGAAAGCACCTCCGGCAGAACCGACTGATGATGAGCTTCATGGAATTGATGTTCTTGAAATCGACAATGCCGTTAAAGTTTTATGGAAAGAGAACATTTACGCTGAGAGTGCAATGGGTTGTACTGGGCCGGTGATAAAGATGTCATCGAGACACATTGAGAAGGCAAAAGAGATATTAACATCGAAAGGTTATCTTTAAACATTGAGTTGTCTTGCCACTTTCAAAACTACGAGTGCGGCATTGATGTTCGAGAGGGTATGCAGAAGTTCAGGTATACCTGCGAGGATAGCTCCTGTTCCGCGAAAATTGTCATCGAGCTGCGGACTTGCGTGTGAATATCCATGCGACAAGAGGGAAGCAGTTGAAGAGATAGCGAAGGAGAAAAAGATTCAAGTTGCGGGTTATCACGAGATAGACGAATGATGAGACGGAAATCGAAGCTCAGAGAT
>CAJOLN010000083.1 GCA_905235395.1 uncultured Synergistales bacterium | reverse complement strand
AAACAATTCCGGAAGAAACGAAAAATGAAATTGTGAAAGCAGTAGAAAATTTTGTGAGAGATTTTAAGGATACAGAATTTAATACCGTTGATGTCATTCGCAGACTTCCTAAAGAACATAAAGTTTCAGCGTCAGTTGATGAGCCTGAACCAGAAATCCCGCGAGAAGAAAACGAAGATGAAGATGAAAACATAGCTCAAGATGATACGGTTGAAGATGTATCAGTCAATATTGCAGGTCTAGCCGTAATCCCTAATGCAGAAACAGAACATGCTGATACAATCACAAAAAACGAATCGCAAACTGAATCTCAAGATATAAATCACAGCGTTCAATTTCAATCACGAAATGTATCACACGAACCTAAAAATGTATCTCAGAAAGCAGAAGCAAAACCAGAGACTGAAAGCGTGAATACTGAATCAAAATTTGATGAGCATATTGAACGTCCAGACAGCGAGAACAGGACATCGAATCAGAATGGCAATACGTCAGGCCAGGAAGAAAATTCATCAGAGCATGAGCAAACACAAGATAATAATTCAGGAACTCAGACAGTCTCACGTTTACGCAATGATACACGCAGAACATCAGCAGCAACATCACGAACTCAGAATGACCGGACAGATACGAATTCAAACAGGACAGAATCGCATAATACATTTCAGTCATTCTTTGAGGGAGTACTGACTAACCGAAGAAATGCATCACGAACTTCACCATTGCCTTTGAATCTTTCGCAAAACCAACGGGAATCATCATACACGCTTAATTCAAGTCAGACATTGAGGGACGGAATGATAAACGTTGTGAGATTTATACGAGCAGACGGAATGCATAAGGCAAATGTGATAGTAGACCCTCCTGCACTCGGAAGGATATCGGTTGAATTGACATCGAGCAGTTCAGGAGTAGAAGCGTCAATTAAAGTAGCGAGCGAGCAAATCCGACAATTAGTGCAAAACCAGATATCAGAATTACGCATGAATTTATCACAGCAGGGAGTACAAGTAGCAGAATTCACAGTAGATGTTCAGCAGGACAATTCAAACGGGAATCACCAGAGCAATAACGAAGAAGGAAACAGATACAGGACGTTTGCATTCCAAGAAGCTGAAGATGATACTGAGGAATTCAGAATAGATTTAGAAGAAGGGCTGCTCTACTGGGTAGCCTGACAGACAGGAGAATAAAAGGACATGCCCGTAACAGATATAAACAGTTATACGAACCTCGCAAATATAACCACGACAAGCACGACAAGTTCAAGTTCAGCAACAGCGGTAACGAATGCCGCGAATGATACATTAGGCAAAGATGCATTTCTTAAACTGTTAATTGCAGAATTATCGAATCAAGACCCGTTGAACCCAATGGAAGACCGTGAATTTGTCTCACAAATGGCGACATTCTCCAGCCTTGAGCAAATGCAGAACATGAATAAGACCCTTGAATCAATGGCCGAAGCAAACAAGTTCAGCGCAGTGCAGTACATAGGGAAGGCAGTAGCATTCACGAAAGGTGAAGGAGAAGACGCAAAGCAGACGGTAGCAATAGTAAATCATGTATGGTTTGAGCCTAACGGTAAAGCGATACTCGATACAACAGAGGGTGAAGTTGCTCTTGAAGACGTTGAAGGAGTAAGTTCGATAAGCTAGAATAATTTTGCTCTCACGGACGAGACATAAGGCAGGACAGCAGGAGAACGCCCGCCGAAAAGAAATATAATCACGCGTAAAGAAAACGCAGAAAGGAAAGATTAAAGGATATGCTAAGATCATTATTCACAGCAGTAACGGGTGTTCGCGCTCACCAGACCATGCTCGACGTAACGGGCAATAACATAAGCAACGCAAACACGACAGGTTTCAAGAAGGACAACACAATATTTGCGGACTTGATGTATCAGGCGAATAAGTATGCATCAGGAGCAGGAGATTCAAGAGGAGGCATAAACCCTGCACAGGTAGGTTTAGGCGTAAGTGTATCTGCAATAGAGACAATTCACACTCAGGGATCAGGACAGTACACAGGAAACCCTTCGGATATGATGATTCAGGATAAGGGCTTCTTTGTGTATCAGGACGGAAGTCAGCAGTTGTTCAGTCGTTCGGGAGCATTAATTCTCGACAACAATAGCGATATGGTAATGTCAGGAACAGGATACAGGCTTCAGGGTTATAAAATGGAAGAGACCCCACTTGACGGGTATCAGCAGGCATCAGAACTTTCAACGGTGAATATTCCCTTAGGACAGAAGATAGATGCGAAGGCAACAACACGCGTTGATTATCAGTGCAACTTGGACAGCAGAATGAATGCATACCTGCCTTATGGGTTCGCTGATATACCGTTTAATGTAGTAGCAGGCTGGAAGGGAAATTCAACAGGCACAGCGAAAGTCAATATGCGCGGAACAGAATACGATATGAGTTTCACGACAGATTTCAATGCGATCTACAATAATGCTGATAATTCAGGAACAGATGTAAATTACCTCAATATTGCGATAGCCAACGGCGGAGACACAACGACAATGACATTTGACATGACTGACGTTGACAATGAAACGGGACTTCCGAAACTGAGCCTTCCGAGAATAAAGCGAGTTGACGATGACGGAACGATAACGTATACAGAAACAGCAGAAGTTGTTGAAGACACTACTACAGAGCCTCATTTTGTGGGCTGGCTCAATGATAGTCCTGGTATAACTATGGAGACGAGACTCATAACGAATGCTGAAGCGATACCAGAGGGAACGACAGATGAACAGCTTGATAGATATTACACTCCTGTTTACCAGTTTCCAGGCCAGACACCTCCAATGTATTTTGCGGCAAGCTATGATGATGCAACAGGCACATTGAAACTTCGTTCTATATCGCTTCTTGATGCAAATGGCAATGAAGTTTCAGCAACAACAGCAGGACTTGTGGCAGACCTTCAGTCGGAAGATCTCGGAATTGCGCGTGTTGATGCAAGCAACACTGTCTTCACGTACAATGTGAAGGACGGAATGAACTATACGAGCTTCAGGCTGTCAGGTTCACCTACAATAGTTCCCGCAGACGGAGAAGAAGCAGCACCCACGAACGTATCATATGATTTCATAGCAGAATTCGATGAGAGCATAACGGTAGGGGACAATACGAGTTCAGACATGGCCAAGACAGCCTCAAAAATGACGCTATGGTACAAAGGTATAAGCAACGGTGATGCAACAGCAGGAACTTTTGTTGCCAGAATGCATAAGCTCGAAGCAACTGTATATTTCAATCCTGACGGCTCATTTGATTCAGTCTCATGGATAGACGCGAATAATGATAATGCACCTCAGGGCTACAGGATAGTTGAAGAAGAAGGAGCATTGCCGAACTTTCAGATAGCAGTAGGAGCATCGAGCGCAACAAGCAGTAAGTCAGACACACTTACATTCAAGCAGGCGCAGAATCTCGATAATCCCGGAGCACTCGATAACGCAGGTGTATGGACGACACAGGGCACGACATTTCAGGGCGGCTATCACACAACGAAATGCACGATTTATGACGACAATGGAAAGACACACACGCTTGAAGTTGCATTCAAGAAGCTCACAGAAAACCGCTGGCGTTGGGAGGCATTCTTAGTTGAACAGGATGAATCAGGACAAGACCAGCTCGTGAATATCATTCCAACCCCAAGCTCAGGAGAAATTGAATTTGACGGTTCAGGAAGAATCAGCAACGTTGTAACAGGCGACAATGACAACCAGAGGCGCGGCGACGGCAATGACAGATACCCGAATGCAGAAGTTGAGATTTCGATTCCATTCAGCTTAGACGGTCAGCCGAACAGCACAGTGACTTTGAATTTCGGCGGCGGCGTTGGTTCAGGCGGAAGTGCATTAGACGGCGTAACACAGTTTGCCTCAGAGACAACAACAAAACCTGTTTATCAGGACGGCTATACAATGGGAGTTCTGAAAAATTATTCCGTCGCACTTGACGGAGTTATCACAGGCTCATATGATAACGGCGTGAACCTTCCGCTGTACCGCGTGGCTCTTGCAACATTTGCAAATGAACAGGGACTTGAGAAGGTCGGCAACACAATGTTCAAAGCGTCAGTGAACTCAGGGAACGCTAACATTGACGGTGCTACGACAAACGGAAAAGGTTCAATCATGTCTCAGTATCTTGAGATGTCGAACGTAGACCTCACAGAAGAATTCACACATCTCATCATTGCACAGAGAGGTTTTCAGGCGAATACGCGAGTTGTAACAGTGAGTGACCAGATACTTGAAGAGGTTGTGAACCTGAAGAGATAAATATAAATTTTGATTTGAGAAATAAATTCCTCTGTCTTAAACTTTCAGGGCAGGGGAATTTTTTTATATGGAGGTATTCACAATGAAAAAGTTAATCGTTATTTTATGGTTCATGTTGCTTTGCAGTGCTGCATTTGGTGCAGAATATCCTGAACTCGGAGTATGCACAGGCGATAACGTCAGACTTCGCGAAGATCCCGGCACAGACGGAAAAATTATTGGACGTGCTGACGCAGGAACACGATTTGTGATTCTCGGTGAGGCATATGTTGAAGGTCAGAAATGGTACGAGATTGATAATCCAAAAGGTGAAGGACATGCATTCATCATTGCACGTTATGTAAATTACGGCTGGTATCACGGTAACAATGGCGTAATCCCAACAGGAAAAAATTTTGTTGATGTCAGACTGACCTTCGGAATTTATCAGGAGAAGGCACGCGCACTTTTCGGTGAAGGAAAAAAGGATGAGTTCGGAAATCTCGTGTATTCAGGTTTAACACTTAGATACGATGATGAAGCAATCCCTACGATACATCAGGCAGAAATCACGAAACGCGGCTATGCTATTGCAGGTGTTCAGGTTGGAGACAACATGCGAAAACTATTGCAGCTCGGAATGCCGGAAAGCTATATGAATGATTTCACTGAAACACAGAAAGAAGCTGCGGAGAATAAGAATACAGATGAAGCAATAGACGGCCCTGAAGGCTGGACATACAGAAACGAGGGAACAGGCGAAGAGATATTCTTTCAGTTCGGCATTAACGACAAGGGAGAACCCATTGTTGATATGATAGTCTGGTCATGTCCTGTTGGTGAAGGCTAAACATGCTATACTTAATGCAATTGCAAATTTTTTCCCGCACACACATAAATTCAAAAGGAGGATTCAGTTCATCGTGAATGAATTTGAACAGAGATTAGCGCATCATTATGACGAACTCAAATGGCTGTATTATGAGCTGTACGGAAGCGACAAGCAAGCCTTCGATTACTTCTGCTCAATGTTAAGCAGATCATGGTCTGAACGCAATGAACTTCTTCGTGAACTCGACGACGCAAGAATCAGCGACCCCGAATGGTATGCAAGCAATGACATTATCGGAATGATGATGTACACGGAATGCTTTGCGAAAAATCTTCAGGGAGTGAAATCACATCTCGATTATATTCAGGAATGCGGAATCAATTATCTTCACTTAATGCCCCTGCTTGATACACCAAAAGGCAAAAGTGACGGAGGTTATGCAGTCTCGAATTTCAGAAAGGTACGCCCTGATTTGGGAACAATGGAAGACCTTGCAGAACTTGCCGCAAAATGTCATTCACTGGGAATAAGTGTATGCCTGGACTTCGTTATGAATCACACGAGCGAAGATCATGAATGGGCAGTGAGAGCGCGAAAAGGCGAAAAGGAATTTCAGGACAGATATTTCTTTTTTGAGAACTGGGAAATTCCGAATCAGTTTGAAAAAGATTTACCTGAAGTATTTCCGACAACAGCACCTGGAAATTTCACGTTCAATCAGGAATCCGGCAAGGTCGTTATGACTACGTTCTACCCGTATCAGTGGGATTTGAATTACCGCAACCCTGTAGTCTTCAATGACATGACAGATAACATGCTTTACCTGTGCAATCAGGGCATAGATATTATTCGTCTTGATGCAGTACCGTACATCTGGAAGACGCTGGGCACAAATTGCAGAAACCTTCCGCAGGTACATACGCTCGTTAGAATCATGAGAATGGCCGCTGAAATTGTATGTCCCGGCACGTTACTGCTCGGTGAAGTTGTTATGGAGCCGTCAAAAGTTGTTCCGTATTTCGGCACAGTTGATAAGCCAGAATGCAACATGCTCTATAATGTTACGACAATGGCGAGCACTTGGCATACTGTAGCAACTCATGATACGCGTCTCATGAAACATCAGCTTGAAACTGTCTTTGCACTTCCGAAAAAATATGTCTTCCAGAATTATTTACGCTGTCATGATGATATTGGCTGGGGACTCGATTATCCGTTCCTGAGACAATTCGGGCTTGATGAGGTCTCACACAAGAAGTATCTCAATGATTACTTCAAGGGAGATTTTCCCGGATCACCTTCGAGAGGCGAGACATACAACGATGCACCAGAACTCGGAGACGCAAGAATGTGCGGTACAACGGCTTCACTTTGCGGACTTGAATCAAAAGACAAGGACAAGGCCGTAAAACTTGACGTAATGCTTCATGCGTTCCTTCTCACACAAAGCGGTATTCCTGTTTTCTACAGCGGTGATGAAGTTGCACAGCTCAACGATTATACGTATCATAACAGCCCTGACCCTGACAAGGCAGCAGACAGCCGTTATGTTCACAGGGGAGCGTTCAAATGGGAGAATGCAGAGAAGAGACATGACCCAAGTACTCCTGAAGGAAAAGTATTCGGTGCAGTTAATGCGCTGACGAAGCTGAGAGAAAAATTCAGCGTGTTCTCGAACGTCTGCGATACATGGCTCATTGAGACACATGATGACGCAGTACTTGGAATAGGCAGATACTACGGCGAAAAAACGCAGAAAGAAAAAATGCTCGCGTTCTTTAATTTCAGTGACAAGACAGTTACGTTTGTTCCGTCAGAGAAGATTAACGGACAGTTCGAGTATTACGACATGGTGAGCGGCAAGAGATATACGACAGATTCAATCGGTCAGGTTAAACTTGAGGGCTACGGTTTCCTGTGGCTGATCGCAAAAGCATAGACTGACAAGAAAAATCCCCCGGCCTTTAAACAGCTGGGGGTTTTATATTCTCAATGGTTACGATGAAGACTACTGAGCTTCAAACATATCTTTTCCGACTGCGCATAATGGGCATACCCAACCCTCCGGTACATCCTCCCACGCTGTTCCGGGTGCTATGCTACTCCGTTATCTGGATCTCCTGCCTCAGGGTCATAAACATAACCGCATACTGTGCATACATACTTTGTCATTATGAAAACCTCCCTCTATGTTTGCACAATTATAGCATACAAGGCCTCAGAAAATTCTGAATTCCTAACCTGCAAACCTGTTTATATATCCCATAGCAAGAATCGCAAGTATAACTACAGGAACTACATACGTGAAATAACCGCGAAGTCCACGAGGGAATTTCACACCTTCACCTGTATCTACTTCCTTAACAAATTTGTCCCAGCCCCAGCCGTATCTGCTCACACAGAACAGCAAGTATATAATCGCTCCAATTGGAAGCAGGTTATCACTCAGGATAAAGTCTTCAAGGTCTAAGACATTTGAACCTTCTCCAAATGGCTGAAATTCTTTCCACAAATTGAATCCCAATGCACACGGAATCGACAGAATGAACAAGCTCACTCCCATAACAAGAGCTGAAGACTGACGAGACATATTGAATCTGTCCATGAAGCATGCTGTTATGTTCTCGAAGACAGCAATAACTGTTGAGAGTGCCGCAAAACTCATGAACAGGAAGAATAATGCTCCCCATATCTGTCCATTAGGCATGTGGTCGAACATGTTAGGCAATGTTACGAAGATTAAGCCAGGCCCTGCATCAGGATTTATGCCATATGCAAAACATGCAGGGAATATGATTAGTCCTGCTGTCAATGCAACGAATGTATCAAGCCCCGTTATTATCAGGCTCTCTCCGAAAAGCGTCTTGTCCTTGCTGATGTAACTGCCGAATATCGACATTGAGCCGATACCCAGACTTAACGTGAAGAATGCCTGACCTAATGCCGCATATAACATTGTGCCTAATCCTGATGATGTGAGCTTGCTGAAATCAGGCTTGATATAAAATTCAAGTCCCTTCTCTGCACCTTCAAGCGTTACTGAACGTACTGCAAGCGCAAGCATGATTACGAGAAGTCCGCACATCATTATCTTCGTGATTCTTTCAACACCCTTCTGAAGTCCTGAGAAGCATACGAGTGTTCCGATTACGACGGATAATATCATCCAGAAGATTATCTGAGATGGTGACGCAAGAAAATCATTGAAAAAAACTCCTACAGCTTTAGCATCAAATCCTGAAAGAGTCCCAACAGCTGAATGATATGTATATGCAAGCATCCATCCTGTGACTGTCGTGTAGAACATCATCAGTATATAATTTCCTGCCCAGCCTGCATAACCCCATAATGACCATACTTTATGTTCAGGACATAACACACTGAATGAACGTGACATGCTCTTCTGTGAACCTCGTCCGACTGCAAATTCCATAACCATTATGGGCATGGCCAGAAATAACAGGAATATGATATAAATTAATACGAATGCTGCACCGCCGTACTGACCTGTGATGAATGGAAAACGCCATACATTGCCGAGTCCGATTGCACAGCCTGCCGATAAGAATATAAATCCTAAACGGCTTGCGAAAGTCTCACGCGGTTTATCTGACATGAGAAACATTACCTCCATTTAAAATTTGCATGCATTATAGCAGTTCATGAATCAATGTAGGCCTCACAAAAGCGTTATTTCTCATCTGTAGCAGTAACTTCCATCAACAGGTATCAATGCTCCGTTAATATAACTTGAATCAATTATGCTCATCACAACCTGCGCAATCTCTTCTGGTTCCGCAAATCTGTTCAGCGCAATCTTGTCACATATTCTCTTTCGCTGGTCTTCAGGTTTGCTCTTCTGCCACGGAGTTTCAATGAATCCCGGAAGCACAGCATTCACTCTTATGTTTCGTTTGCAATATTCTTTCACTAGTGCGAGAGTCAATCCGTTCAATGCACTTTTTGATACAGTGTAAGGAACTGAAGTTGCGTGAGGGTACACACTCATTGCTGAGCTTATCATGATTATGTTTCCGTTATTGCATAAATCATTGTGAAATTTTCGAATCAATTCTGCGGGGGCGTTCACATTTACGTTCATGACATGTGCAAAATATCCTCGCTTCAGGAGTGCTTTTAAAATTGCAAGACCTATACCCTTCGTTGAACCTGTTACTATTGCCCTTTCCATAATGAAAATCAAATCCCCAATTGTGATATTTTTTGTATCTTATCACGACGTATAATGAAATCAAAAAGAAAGCATAAAAATGAAAACACAAAATCAGTCAATCAGTAACGCTTTAAGACGCAGAATAGGCAAAGCAATAGCACAATGGAAAATGATAAAAGCAGGTGATAATGTTCTTGTCGGTTTATCGGGAGGCAAGGACAGTTTGATTCTCCTTCATGCACTTCAGGAATTCGCAAGACGAAGCCCCGTTAAATTT
>CAJOLN010000082.1 GCA_905235395.1 uncultured Synergistales bacterium | reverse complement strand
AAAAAAAAGAATTACACAGAAAATTTTAACTTAATCGAATTATTTCAAAAATATATGCAAATGAGATAATATTCTCAAGCAGAAATAATATCAAAAATTAAGAAAGGAATGATAAATCAATTCATGTTTGAAGGAACTACAATTGTATGTGTGCGTAAAGGTTCTCGTGTCGCAATGGCAGGAGACGGACAGGTAACATTAGGTTCTCAGGTCATAAAGTCAGGTGCGAGGAAAGTACGTACACTTCTTCGCGGAAAAATTCTCACAGGTTTCGCAGGAAGCACTGCCGATGCAATGACACTCCTTGAGAAATTTGAAGACTGTCTCGAACAGGAGAAAGGAGATCTCATGAAGGGTGCAGTGAAACTCGTTCGTGAATGGAGACTCGATAAGGCACTCCGAAGACTTGAGGCCATGATGTTAGCTGCCGATCACGAAATGACATTACTATTAAGCGGTGCAGGTGATGTACTTGAACCTGAAGGTGATGTTGCAGCAATAGGATCAGGAGGAGGCTACGCGCTTGCAGCAGGAAGAGCATTGCGTGAGAGCACAGACATGAACCCTGAAGACATTGCGAGACGGTCAATAGAACTTGCATCGGAGATATGCATTTACACGAATAAAAACATAATTGTTGAGGTACTTGAATAATCATGAAAACACAGCACAGAGTAAAATCGGAATTAACACCGTCAAAGATAATCGAACACTTGAACCGCTACATCGTAGGACAGGACAAAGCAAAACGTTCTGTAGCGATTGCATTGCGAAACAGATTGCGAAGACGCGCACTTCCACCAGAGATTGCACATGAGATTATGCCAAAAAATATTCTCATGGTTGGACCGACAGGCGTAGGTAAAACTGAAATTGCACGAAGGCTCGCGACATTATCAAACGCTCCGTTCGTCAAAGTTGAAGCAACGAAGTTCACAGAAGTAGGTTACGTTGGGCGTGATGTTGAGACAATCATACGAGACCTCACAGAGTTTGCCGCCTCAATGGTACGCAAGAGAATGCTTGCAGATGTTCAGAAGCCCGCGCTCGAACGTGCAGAACAAAGACTGCTTGACGCAATGCTTCCGAGACCAGAACGGAAATTCTCAATGCCTGACTTCATGAAAGCCTTCACGAACCGCGAAGACGATAACAAGAATGAAGAAGAGCCTGAAGAAGACTATGAACCAAAAATTGAAGAGAATAACAAGACGCGTCAGAAATTGCTTGAAATGTTACGAAGAGGAAAACTCGACGGAAGAGATATTGAGATTGAAGTTAATGACAGCATGAATTCACTTCCGATGTTCGGCACTCCGGGAATGGACGTGATTGGGATAAACATAACGGAAATGATCGGAGGCATAATGCCCAAAAAGACTAAAAAGCGACACATGAAAGTGAAAGAGGCATTGCGAATCTTACAGCAGGAAGAAGCAGAGAAGCTGATTGATTCTGATGCAATGGGCAAAGAGGCGTTAGAAATGGCTCAAGAGGACGGCATAGTGTTTCTCGATGAGATAGACAAAGTTGTAGTTAAGGGAGGAAGTTCTCACGGCCCAGACGTAAGCAGGGAAGGTGTACAGCGTGATTTACTTCCGATTGTTGAAGGTTCAGTTGTGCAGACTCGTTACGGCCCAGTGAAGACAGATCATATTCTGTTCATAGCTGCGGGGGCATTCAGCGGAGTGAAACCTTCGGATTTGATTCCGGAACTGCAAGGACGATTCCCAATTCGCGTTGAGCTTGAGCCATTGACGATTGAGAACTTACAGCAGATTCTCACAGAACCTGAGAACAGTTTGATTCGACAGTATGAGGCGTTAATTTCAACTGAAGGAACAGAATTAGAATTCACGAAGGAAGCCACAGAAGAAATTGCACGTCTTGCACACAAGATGAATTCAGAAATGGAAGACATCGGAGCACGAAGACTTCATACGATGATGGAACAACTGTTAGAGGAAATTAGCTTTAACGTCAGCGATATGAACACAGAAAAAATAACAATCACTCCCGAAATGGTACGCGAAAAGTTAAGCGGACTTGTGGAGAACAGAGACATACGGCGATACCTGCTCTAAGACAGGAGGCAGTGAATTATGAGTGAAATATTATCGCAGGAATCAAATACAGGGAAGAGATTACGAAAGCTCCTAGAAAAAACGCGTAAGGTAGGACGTGCACTTCAGGCAAAACATGAAGGTGAACCTCTGAATTATTTTCATCTTTCAGAACTGCTCTCTGAATTTTCAACTGCGAATGTCTATATTGTCGATAAGTCTGGGCATTTATTGGGCTATTATTGGCTGCCTGAATATAAATCAAAAGCATTGTCCGAAAGTTTCCGTGACGGTGTTATGCCTGAAGAGTTCGTGATACGCATGAATCGCTGCCGTGATTCAGAGATTCATGATGAAGATGCATTCCTGTTCGATGATGCGTATTCAGGAGAGAAACCAGAGAAGCATTTGATGTATGTTCCGATAACAGGAGCGAGTGCTGAGAGACTGGGTACGATTATGCTCGTGAGGTTTCATGCGCCGTTCATAGTTGATGATGTCTTGCTCGCTGAATATCTCGGCATGCTTGTTGGAATTGAAATTCTGAATGAGCGTGCAAAGGTTCTCGAAGATACAGCAAGAAACAGATTGAGCGTTCAAATGGCCATGCGTGCACTTTCATATTCTGAACTTGAGAGCATGAAGCATATCATCGCCGAGCTTAATGGGCCTGAAGGTGTAGCAATTGCATCGAGGGTAGCTGACAGGGTAGGCGTAACGCGAAGTGTAATCGTGAATGCGTTACGTAAACTTGAGAGTGCCGGTTTGATTGAGAGCAGGAGCTTGGGCATGAAGGGAACGTACATAAAGATATTAAGCCCTTTGCTGCTTGAATACATTGACGGTAAACCAGGCCAAAAAGATTAAATGCATGATAAAGAAATAAACCGGGCGTAAAGTTTATGCCCGGCTTTTTGTTTCTAAATCTAATCTGCTTACTTCTTCTTCGCTGGTGTTTTCGCAGGAAGTGCTTTGCGTGATGAACTGCTCTTTTTGGGAGCTGGGCCTTCATCCTCAATATGGAACTGTGATAATGCTTCCGTGATTGATTCAACAAGCCCTGTCTGATCAACTGCACCCTGAGCAGCACGTTCAGCGATCATTGCTGTCTCGTCCATATCGTTCTTTATGCTCTCAAGGTTCTCAAGAATCTCCGTTGTTGCCTTCGTAACATTGTCGATTCCTGCCGCTATCTCTCTGCTTGATGCTGCCTGTTCCTGTGCAACTGCCGCTATGTTCTGAATTCTGTCATTTGCCTTGTCGATCTGTCCGATTGCCTCAGCAAGTGAATCCTGTGCATTGTTTGCCTTTCCTGTCGTCTCTGTGAGAATCTCTGCCGTCTCATCGCTTGATGTCTTGGTCTCTCTCGCACTGGTCTGCAATGATTCGATTAACCCTCTGACATTCTCTGCGGCACGGCTGGATTCTTCTGCGAGCTTACGTACACTCTCCGCAACAACTGCAAATCCTCTGCCTGCTTCTCCTGCTCTTGCTGCCTCTATTGCGGCGTTCAGTGCTAACAGGTTCGTCTGATCTGCTATTGACGTAATATCTCCGATGAATTCGCTTATCTTGTTTACGCTTTCAACAAGTTCCTGTAACTTTTCTCCGCTCTCCTGCGTCTTCTTCTGAAGGATTACGATGTTCGCAATAGCTTCTTTGACCGTCTCGACTGCCTTGTTCGTTACTGTCGTCATGTTCGAGATGAATTCCGCGCAGTCTGTTGCTGCCTGTGCACTCGTCATTGATGCCGCTGACATCTCTTCTGTTCCTGCGTTACTCTCCTGAAGTGATGACGCATTACCTTCCATTAGCTTCACGACATTTGCAACGTTTGAACGTACATTGTTCGCATAATCGGTGTTCTTCGTTGCGTCTTCCTTCATGTTGGCTGATGTCTCATGGCTCTGTATTGCAAGACCGCGAATATCCCCAATTGCAGTGCTCAATGAACCGAACATCTCCGCAAGTGCATCGCCTAAGTTGCCGAGTTCGTCTTTACCCTCATAATTGAAGTCCCCTCGTGTAATTGCCATTTCTCCGTTGCTGGCTTCCTTGCAGAGTTCAACAACTCTTCCGAGAGGAGTTGAAATTGATTTCGCTATGTAAAGTGCTATTCCAACGCCGATTACTATTGCTACAACTGCAAGTGCTATCACCAGTGTCATTGTGCTTCCGAGCGCGTCAAATGCATTCTGTGAAAGCGTTACGATAGTCTCAATTCCAGACTCTGTGATTTTGTCGGAGATATTAACCAGGTTGAGGGCATCAGCAAGCAGTGCCTGGAATGCCGGGTCTGTCTGCGTGAATGAGTTCAGAACATCAGCAAATCCTGACTTCAGAGTCCCGAATGAACCTCGTCCTGCGTTCATCAGATCCTTCACTTCCTTGTAGGTCGTATTCTCATAGAACCTGTTGTACGCATTCTCTCCGTCAACTATCAGCTGTGTCGTGTCATTCATCATCTTCGCATCTCTGTACCACATTGCAATAGCATAATTTTTGGCTGTGTTGCAGAAAGCAAGCTCTAATGCCTCAACTGCCCTTATGCGGTTAATGTCCGTCTCGTAATCATGCCCTTCAAGATTCGTCTTGAGATTCTGAATCGTTATCTTGTACTGCATATCGATTACGCTTTCCAGCAGTGCAATCATCTTGTCGATTTCTTTGATGAGTGTCGCTGAAACTGTTCGCTTCGTGCGTATCATCTGGAACGTCCTGTTCATCGTGGTCTCGATGTTCCTCAGAATATTTTCCATTTCAGCAAGATTTGAAAGGCTCGTCAGTCTGGGCTGTTCCGCATAAAGCCTCTTGCCCTTCTCAATCGATGTCCTCAGCGTATTGATGTACCCGGATAACTTGTCCATGTCCTCATCACTCTCTGAGTATCTAAGGTCTCTTACTCCCGCTCGTATCCAGCTAACCGTAAGATTGAGTTCGTTGGCGATTTTCACTGTTCCGCCCGCTACGTCCTGAAGGAACCTTACGTCCTGCTGTACGCCTGATATGCTCGTCCATGAAAAGAAGACTGCGACTCCGAAAAGTGCAAGCACTATCCCAAAGCCTATTGTGAGTTTGCCCGTAATTTTGAAATTGTTTAACATTGTGAATAATCTCTCCTGTATTGATTGAATAGATTTGAACTGTGATTGAAACTTAAACTAGACCTTAATGCGCACTTACAGCTTTTATTTCTCAGGGGTCAATCAGAATCCCCTCCTTTGCCATAAGCCACGAAAGAGCTGCAAATGTCTTCGAGTCTCGTATTTTTCCTTCACGAATTATTTCCGGTATGTCGCTTAATGCAATTTCAACTACCGAAACGTTTTCGTCTTCGTCCTGCGGCAACGATGATTTCTCAAGACCTGTAGCAAAGAACAATGTGAATATCTCCGTGCAGAATCCAGGTGAGGCGTAAAATTCTCCGATACGCTGAAGTGTTTTTGCCCTCACTCCAAGTTCCTCCTGCATTTCACGTTCAGCTGCCTGCACAGGGTTTTCTCCTGCTTCAATCAGACCTGCGCATACTTCGAGCATGACTTCATTCACCGCATAACGATATTGTCTGACAAGCAGCACTGTCTTCCGGTCAGTGAATGCTATCATTCCTACTGCGGCTTTGTGTTCAACGACTTCACGCTTCGCAATATGCCCTGCCGGAGTGCGTACATCATCACTTCGGACACTGAGAATCTTACCCTCAAATACTCTGTTCTCTTTTACGCAGATCTCTTGAAGTTCCTCAAGTGTTTTCTCTTTTTCCTGCGGCATAAGAACACCTGCCCTTTTCTGTTATACCTACATTGAATTTCGTTAATTATAGCGCATAAATACATAATTTACATTTATACACTGCATAACATATCGCCTTCTTTAAGACGCAGTCCCCTTGACCATTCAATACCTGACATTATATTTTTGCCTTCGCTTTGAATTTCTCGAATCTCAACCGCACAATCAGCACACGAAACTACAAGTGAATCATCAAGTTTCATTACACGTCCGCATTCTGAATCTTTCATATTATTACGCAAAGATACACGCCATAATTTAATCCGCTTTTTCCGAATCATGATATATGCTCCGCCTGACATGGCCAATGCTCTCACTGTATTTATGATTCTGTCTGCTGTCATTTCAAATGAAACTTCAAATTCTTTCTTATCGAGTTTATTCGCATAGGTTGCAAGTGTTTCATCTTGATGTGTGAATCTGAGTTCATGAATGTGATTCAGTGATTCATATGCGAGTTCACTTCCGATGTCTGCGAGACGAATATATAAATCTTCTGCGTCATCTTCAGGAGCAATTTCAACCTCACGCTGTGCAATAACATCACCTGCGTCCATTGCCTTGACCAGACGGAACACACTTACTCCTGTCCTTGAATGACCGTCAATCAGTGCACGCTGAACAGGAGCAGCTCCGCGATATTCAGGCAGTAATGAGGGGTGAATATTCAGACACATATATGATAAGAAAGGTTCACGAATTATCTGGCCGAAATCAATCACAAAAATTACGTCAGGGTTATTCACTTCGAGTTCATGCATTAGTTCGTGATTATCATTGAGCTTTCCTGTTCGTGATACATTCAGGCCAAGTGATACGGCTTTGAGTTCAACGGGTGAAGGGTTTTCTTTTCCGTTTCTGCCTGAACGTGTCGGAAGTCCTGTGATGATTCGATTGAAAGTTACGCCTCGTTTGTTCAGTCCTTCAAGACAGAGTGACGCAAAAGGGCCTGTACCGATAAACCAGATGTTCAAATTAGAAATGTCCTCCTGTATGCTTCGCTGCCTTCTTCTTGATTGCATTACGTTTTATGCTCGATAAATGATCGATGAATAATTTCCCGTTCAGATGATCCATTTCATGAAGGAATGCACGTGCTGTATATCCATTTGCCTCAAGAAATGTCTTCTCACCATGCAAATCATACGTCTCAACTTTGACCCATTCAGGACGGGTTACATTCGCATAGAGTCCCGGAAAACTCAGACACCCTTCTTCACCTTCTTGTATGCCATGCTGGTCAACCACTTTAGGATTTATGAGCACATAACTCTTCTCATCATATTCAATCACTGCTATCTTCTTCAATACTCCTACCTGTGGTGCAGCGAGACCAACACCGTCATGTGAACGCATTGATGCAAAGAGTTTCTTAACGAACTCTTCAAGTTCATCATCGAAAACTTTCACTTCTTCTGATTGTTTCTTCAAGATTGGATTCGGATAATGCAGAATTTCAAGAACACCTGTTACATTTTCA
>CAJOLN010000081.1 GCA_905235395.1 uncultured Synergistales bacterium | reverse complement strand
ATACTGTCCCAGTCTGCCGCATGAGTAAACTCGTTTGTGATAAACTCCCAAAGTTTTAAAGCAGATGAGTTATCCATTACGGTAACAGCCCCGAATATTCTTTCCTTAATTGCGTTCAATTAATTATTTCCTCCTTTGTAAACATCTCCACGATTACCAATTTTGTTGATGAAAATGATATAGCCATCGTGATCAAAGATAACCCTGTAACTACCGACCCGTAACCTGTAACCTTCTCTGCCCTGAAGTTTTATGATGTCGCCCTCAGGGATTTGTTTTATCGCCTGAACGATATATTGCCGAATCCGTAAGGGCTGTTTATTCAGGAATTTGATTGCTTGCTTTGAATACTGAATTTCAGTAAACATCTTTTGCGATTACATGTTCGCGTTCTCCTCCGCCGATTATCATTACGTTCATGTTATTCCTTCTTTCTTTGTGCGTTCAGGACTATCATTTTTTGACTGCCTTCAAAAGCTCATTAATAAATTCTTTGTCATCAAGAATAAGTTCCGGCAGAAATTGACCGAATGCACTTCCTGCCATATTTTTTGCGCTTTTTTTATCGTAATCGTCAGATTCATATGCTTCTGGATATTCCTTGAAATATTCTTCATTAAGTTTATCAATAAGCCCGCTAACTGTCTTCCACGTTAATTTCTTCTTATCATCAACGCTGATTCGTTTCTCTGCTATGCCCTCAGCAATAATTACCAGAGAATAAAGAACCATGCATTTGCGTGTTATTGGTTCATCACTGTAGTAAGAGTAACCGTAGCCCTTGCTGTCAATATAACGATATATTGCGTATATTACCTTCATTCGCAAAATGTCTCCCTGCGGCGGAAATAAATTAAGAAGATGCTCAAGCACATCGCGTTCCAGAAAATCCATTTTGTTATGATTCGGATACGGGAAAACATCAAACGCTTTCATTAATTCCGTCAGCTTGGCAGTTATTGAGTTCGGTGCAGGTTTAGCGTCTTCTATTGCTTTGAGTTTCTGTTGTGCTGTCCTCAATTTATAGCGCAGGCTTTCAGCTTCAGCCTTATAATTAGTGCGTTCTGCTTCCTGTCGTGCTTTCCGTTCTTCATTTAACTCTGCTTGAAGACGTGAAATTTCATCTTGAGCTTTTTGAAGTTCTTCATCATCTTTTGAGCGTGAGAATATACTGAATATACCCTTTGGCTGGCTTGTCTTTGAGTTCAACATTACACGTAAACTCTCCGCTTCTTTCTGTTCTGCTTCCAACGCCGAGCGTAAACTCTCTGCCTCTTTTTGAGCTTTGAGTTTTTCTTCAGCTTCAATCTGATACTTGCGCTCTGCCTCCTGCCGCGTAGATTGTTCATTTGCTAGTGCCTTCCTCAATTCAGAGTTACTCACAGCAAAATCTTTCAGCTTCGCCCTAATCTTCCTGATATATCTTCGGATAAACGGCATCGTCAATGACAGCATTATAGCTACAATAAGTTCTTTCCAATACTTCACAAATATCTCATTCAGAAATTCCATATCCATAGCTGTACACCCTTCCTTGAATGCGCTATGAGTCTAACCTAATGATGAAATAATCTGTGTCCCGTCATCACCATTGCAATCCCGTATTTGTTGCAGCATTCAACAACCAGATCATCACGTATAGATCCTCCAGGCTGTGCTACATACTTCACTCCGCTTCTGTGCGCTCGTTCTATGTTATCGGGGAATGGGAAGAATGCATCACTGCCCAACGATACGCCACTGTTATTCGCAAGCCATTCATGACGCTCTGCTTCTGAGAGAAGATTATTCTCTTCCGTCAGCATAACGTTAATCATGTTGTCACGTTCTGGCCGTCCCATTTTTGAATCAAACTCAAGGCCAAGCACTTTGGGATTTTCACGCAATATTCGCAGGTCTGCCTTATCACATGCGAGTTTCACACAATGCAACCTCGACTGTTGACCCGCTCCAACTCCTAATGTCTGTCCGTTCTTCGTCGCACATACTGAATTCGACTGCGTATATTTCAGCGTAATCAATGCGAGAATCAAATCACGTCTTGCATCTTCAGGAATATCTTTCACTCTTGTAACTGCCTCATTGAATCTCTCAGACTCAATCACTGCTTCAGAACTCCTCGACTGTTCAAACGTTATCCCAAATACATCTCGTGTCTCTAATCTCTCTGGCTCATAATCCGAATCTATCCTCACGACCGCATAATTCCCTTTGCGTTTGCTCTTCAGAATCTCTAATGCTTCAGGCGTGTATGACGGCGCAATTATTCCGTCTGAAACTTCATGCTTAATGTATTCTGCCGTTATCGCATCACATTCATCACTGAGTGCTATCCAATCTCCGAACGATGATAGTCTGTCTGTTCCTCTCGCACGAGCATATGCACAGGCAAGCGGCGAAGAATTGATGTTGAGATTCTCATCAACGAAGAAGAGTTTGCGTTCATCATCACTCAATGGAAGACCTAACGCTGCTCCGGCTGGACTAACATGCTTGAATGAGGCCGCAGATGAAAGATTCAATGTCTTTCTTAATTCACGCACTAACTGCCACGAATTTAACGCATCAAGAAAATTTATGTAACCTGGTCTGCCGTTCAATATCTCAATCGGAAGTTCTCCGTCTTTCCTCATGAAAATTCTTGCGGGCTTCTGGTCGGGATTGCACCCATACTTCAATTCATATTCGCGCATTCTTTATTCCCCCTTGTTGAATAACTTATCGTGATAGCCTTTCATATCAGGCTCATAATATCTCACATACAGCGATACTTTGTTGTCTTCATCAAGTTCATTCCAGAGTCCACTTGCGAAACTCTCTATGTCATCAGATATTTTCACTTCACGAGGTTCACCCATGAATGACGGCAGAACATCGTCACGCATAACATCATGATCGTATGTATGAATCAAATGACCGATTCCATTCCTGAATTCATACTCATAGAAATATCTTCCTGCCCTCTTCAGAATGCTCTGCTTGTATCCTGAACTCGTAATTACTGCGCTTATTCTCGGCGTGTAATGAGGCTTGTCTGGTTCATATTCGCGTGTACGTAATGCACTCTCAAATGTTCCTCTGGCTTTCAGTGATTCATATATTGTGTCAGTCTGGTCTCCATTCGTTACGATTACGTTTCCGTCATACACTCTCACAGGTGCATAAAGTATCAATGACGGATCAAATTTCGGGTCTTGTCTGGTCAGTCTGATTATGAGTTCATCTCCTGAACGTTCAAACACTCTTGCTCTGCTTGATGTGCTTCTGCCCATGATGAAATACGCGAACATCTTATGTCCTGAAGGCGTAACTCCCGTGATTATTCCGCGACCTGGATACTTCATAGGCTTCATGAAAATTCTTCCGTCAATCTTCCTGCATAATTCCTCAACTGCACGGGGCAATATTACCCATTCTGCTTGTTCCATAACCCTGCGCTGTAATCTTTCAGGCGTATCATCATCATGAACTTCTACTGCCTTCTGTGATAATATCTCTCCTCCGTCTGGAATTTCATTCACAAGATGTACAGTTGCTCCTGTAACTTTCAATCCTGATTTCAGAACTGCCTCATGAACTTTCAATCCATAATAGCCCTTCCCACAGAAAGACGGAATCAATGAAGGATGTATATTAACTATCTTTGCAGTGCACTTCTCAAGGAAAGTCTTGCTGAGTATATGCATGTAACCTGCAAGAACAATAACATCAGGTTCATATCTGTTCAGGCACTCTAACAGCTCATTCTCATTCACTGCAACATATGAATCTATTCCTGCATTCTTTGCACGTTCAAGCGCATATGCATCACTCCTGCTCGATATTACCTGAACGATTCTTCCTGAACTCAACACACCGTTATTCTGTGCGTCAATCAATGCCTGAAGGTTGGTTCCTCCTCCTGACACAAGAACAGAAATTTTCAGCATAGTATTATTCCTCCTTCACCTTTCACTATTTCTCCGGCCATGTATGAATCACTAATCGCATTCATCACGTCATCTGCATTATCACGGGAGACTATCAGCATCATTCCAACTCCCATATTGAAGACGTGATACATCTCTTCACGTTCAATGTCTCCTGTCCTCATCAACACATCAAATATTGCAGGTGTCTTTATGCTTTCACGTTCAATCTTTGCGGCTAATCCTTCCGGCAATGCTCGCGGAATATTCTCATAAAATCCTCCGCCGGTTATGTGAGCTATCGATTTGATTTTCGAGATTAACGGCAGAACCTCACGCACATATATTCGTGTTGGGATTAAGAGTTCATCTCCTAATGTATGTCCTAGTTCATTGATGTATTGATTCAAATCATGATTCACAAAAACTTTCCTGACGAGTGAAAACCCATTTGAATGCAATCCCGATGAAGGCAGTGCGATAATTACATCACCTTCTGATACATTTGAAGGGTTAAGTATCTTATCACGTTCAACAATTCCAACGCAGAAACCTGCAATGTCATATTCATCTTCAGGATAGAATCCGGGCATCTCTGCTGTCTCTCCACCAATTAACGCACAGCCGGACTGTACACAACCTTCAGAAACTCCCGAAACTATTTCTGCTACTCTCTCAGGATAATTCTTTCCAACTGCAATGTAATCCAGAAAGAACAACGGACGTGCACCCGAACATAGAACATCATTTGCGCACATGGCCACGCAGTCAATTCCTACGGTGTTATGTCTGTTCATCGCAAATGCAATCTTAAGTTTCGTCCCTACACCGTCAGTTCCGCTCACTAAGACAGGGTGCTTCAATCCCTCTGGAACTTCAAACATTCCTCCGAATCCGCCAAGTTCCGAACATACACCTTCAATTTTTGTTTGTTCAACATGTTTGCGCATTAGACTTACTGCGTCATATCCTGCCTGAACATTCACGCCTGCATCTTTGTAGTTATTGCTCACGATTCAATTTCTCCTGTAATGATTCGTCTTTATGATTCACATTCTCTGTCATGAGTTCTGCTTCATGTTCAAGTTTCTCTGCAAGTTCATCATCACTGACCGCTAAAATTCTTGCCGCTAACCATGCTGCATTTGCTCCGCCGTCAATCGCAACACATGACACAGGAACTCCCGAAGGCATTTGTACAATTGAGAGCAGAGCATCAAGTCCGCCTAAGTCATCACTCTTCACGGGAACTCCTATAACAGGAAGACGTGTATATGACGCTAACACTCCGGCCAAGTGTGCAGCCTTACCTGCGATTGCGATTATGACTCCGAAATTATTTTTGCGTGCATTGATTGCAAATTCACGGGCGCGTTCTGGTGTCCTATGTGCAGAAATGATATGTGCCTCGTAAGATATTCCGAGCTTCTTAAAGACACTCATACTCTTTTCGGCAATGGCCATGTCGCTGTCACTGCCGAGTATTATTGCTGTTTTCTTCATCATTCAGTCTGTTATTTATGTGCACTGTTGGTATCTTTGACAGCTTCGTGAATGTCGATAACGGAAGCTGAGGTGTTCTTGTTGCGATTGTCTCTGATGCGGATTTATTCTCCTTAACAATTATGTCCCACAATTCTTTTCGCCATATCTGTGTTGATTGCGGTGCATTGATGCCCAACCTCACAACATCACCACGAACATCTATCACCATAATCTCAATGTCTGTTCCGATTTGTATACTCTCATTTACTCGGCGGCTTAACACTAACATTTATGCCTCGCCTCCGTTCCTGTATGCTGACGCTTTCATCTTCTCGCGAACATCTTCAGGAAACACAATGTGCCTTATCGGATATTCTTCGTTGAGTGCGATTACCTGTACAGCTTTATGTGTCTTTATGTTAATTAGTATTGGTGCACGCAAATTCGCGGTCATGTTCCATGGTGCACCCTGAGGAATCGATAACACAATCAGTAATGCAAGGTCTGAAGGATTCAATGAGCCTATGAGTTTTAATTCATCTTCGGGAATTCTCGCATTATAGTCCGACTGTACTGCATCAGGTGATGTTACTGGAAGTGCAAGACTTCCGTCATCAATACTCTGAAGCCATTTGACTGCATTGTCATCATCGCCTGCTAATATCCATTCATGCATATTCTCAAATGCTGGTATTCCTCTGGGAAAGATTAACACGTCTTCTTCATTGTAAGAGACTTCACCAAAACGATCTGTGATGATCGTCTTTATCGTTGACATTCTATATCACATGCCTTTGACTTTATTTTTTCTCTGCGCATTATAATAACAGGTTGTGTTATGATTGCGAAGTTTTCAAAATGAGGTGAGTTTTCAAAGTGAATCAGAGTTTATTAGACTGGCTTAATCAGGATTCAGAACAGACACAAAAAGTTTTACTTCTTGCGCCGATTAATACGGTACAGCATGATAATGAAGAAATAAATCTGATTCATGAGATTGACGATACAGTTCACGATGAGCCTCACGAAACAGAAGAAACAAAAACTGATATTGAGATTCAGATTCCAGAACCAGAACCCGAACAGCATAATGAAAATGAATCACAGGAAATTGAAACTTTAATCGGGATTCCAGAAGAGGCAGAGAAGGATAATGTTTTAACTGAAAAAGAGGCAATCACGAAGGAACTTCAAAGCCTGAAGAATGAAGTTGATTCAATTCAGGAGAATGCACGTGGACTTGATTTAAATAAGGCATGGCATGAAGCAAGTTCAGGATTCGAGTTGAGCATGAAGGAACCTCCTCCGCAGATATGGACACCTCAAAGCGAAAATGAATCCGAAGACGAAGACAGCGAAAATGATGAAGATTATGAACATATAATCCTTCAGCAGAATTCATCAATAACATTGCACGGGACGAACTTCACGCAGAGACTTCAAAATATTCTTCAGGGACGAAAGAATAAAGCCGCAGAACTCAAACGTAAAAGCTCCGAGAAAAATCAGCACTCACATAAATACATTAAGCATGGATTCATTATGTGCAGTGTAATTCTTCTTGTACTTGGCCTCGCGTGGTCATCATTGATATATCTTCAGAGCCGTACACCTGAGAGTTTCAGCAGGAGGGCATCTGAACTTTACGAGAAGGGGAAATATGATGAGGCAATGAATCTCTATCAGGAAGCATATAACCATTATCCGAATGTTTTGACATTCCTGACGGGTATAGCAAGAAGTGCAGAGAAGGCAGGACATTCACAGACAGCAAATACAGCGTGGAATGAATACAATAATGTACTTGGCAAAGACAAAAGCGAGGACATAAAGCCCCAGAGTAAACCAGAACCATTGACGATAAATATTAATACAGGAGGCGTTAAGAGAGAATCAAAATCACAGAATGAGACAGAAACGGACATTCGATGAATATCTGAATGAGGGCAACAGGTTATTCAACATAGGAATGTACAGCAGGGCATTGAGAAATTTCTTTTATGCTCTCGATATGCGCAATGATGACGTAAGGCCCTATATTGGTATTGCAGAATCATACAGAGCAAAAGGAATGTACTTTGACGCGAAAAGGATTTTAGATGAAGCGAGAGTGAAATTCGGAATCAATCCGTCTATTGAGGCGGCAAAAGAATTTTTGAAGAGGTGTAAATGAAAATGGCAAATGAAAACGTAATCAAGGCAAACGAGATTGTAGGCAATGATATTGTGAAGGCATTGAAGCGCAGAGGCTTTGAGGCAGAATATGTATCGACAAGTGAAGAAGCATTGAAGCGTGTGCTTGAACTTGTCCCTGAGAATGCAACTGTAGGTATTCCCGGAACAGTTACGGTTCGTGCAATCGGTGCACTCGATGCATTGAAGTCCAGAGGCAACACTGTATATCAGCATTGGGGGCCAATGACGAATGAAGAAAGACGAGCCGCAAGATTTCAGGAGAACACAGCAGATGTATTCCTGACGAGTGCAAATGCAATCACCAGAGACGGACAGATAATCAATATTGACGGAACTGGTAACCGTGTTGCAGGTATGGCTTGGGGGAATGGACTCGTATTGTTCGTTGCGGGAATCAACAAGCTGGCATTCGATTTGAATGACGGAATCAAACGTGCAAAGTCAGCAACGATTCCGAATGCGATACGTCAGCATGTGGACACTGCATGTGTGAAAGCAGGACATTGTGTGAACTGTTCATCTGCCGGAAATGAAGACAGTATGTGCAGAGCAATATTGATATTGGATCAGGCAGTGAAGGGCAGAAGGTATCACGTTATAATTGTGGGAGAACAGCTCGGTTACTAGTCTGAAAAATTTTTTGATACAACCCTCTTGTTGTGTGAAGAAAGCATAACAGGAGGCAATTTTATTTTACGAGGTGCAGATTTATGGAGAACAGAGATAAAGTAGTAGTGCTTCTTGCAGGAGGAAGAATAGTACAGAGGCATGAAGAACATGAACAGAATGAACTTACAAATGAGGAGCTTTATGCATTGCTTCCCGAAGATGTACGTCCGCATGTGACCTTTCAGAAATGGAGTTTTCAGCCTGTCTCGAATTACACGCTGAGAATGTGCGGAGAACTTCTTGAAATGGCGAGAGGATACATTCATGATGAAGGAGCAAGAGGAGTAGTAATTACGTGCAGTATTCCGGCATTGGCAGAACTTGCATACTTTGCAGATTTAATTTGGGATTTGAATCCTCCGTTGATATTCACGGGTTCAATCTTCAATGCAGGAACTCAGAACAGTGAGACGGCAGTAAGATTAACGCAGTCAGTGAGGGCGGCATTGTCAGGAGCATGCACAGGCAAAGGTGTACTGATATGCATTCAGGATTCGATATATGCACCCGCAGACGTATT
>CAJOLN010000080.1 GCA_905235395.1 uncultured Synergistales bacterium | reverse complement strand
CCCTGATACATCAATCCGAAGATATAATCCTCTGTCATCTCGAAGCATGTATGTTTTCTCTTTAGGCTTTGCTCCTTTCACTTGTAACTCCGTCAACATAGTAATCACCTCATCTTGTAGTTTTTACCGTAGAAGAAAAGCGTGCATAATCTGGTTTATACGGTTTCTTCTACGGTGATAATTCGGTTTTGTGCGTTTTATTGCGATTTATTTCGGAGTTATGATAACAGAAAACCCGCCTTGTGAGCGGGATTTTATTCTTCAACGGTTTATACCGTATCATCTTCTAGTGGAGGCGGGGAGAATCGAACTCCCGTCCAACGTGGGCCAATCGTGATGGCTCTACAGGTTTAGTCTTTGATTATTGTCGTTCGCATAAGACCAAAGACAGCCTATCTGCGTTCCAGGATTCTTACGGGTCTATCACCTTGCCGGAACCCTCTACAAGGTGGGGAGCTGACTTTCATGACACCTCAGGCGAACCGTCAGCATTGTCCGTCCATCGGCGTAGCTGGCCTAAGCCGCTAATGCGAAATTATCTTCGACTTTTATTGTTTTGTCCTAAGTTTTACGGGTGATTATAGACTTTCCCCGACCTGCTCCTTCAGATCCTCCTTCACGCTGTCGAAACCTGTCGCCCCCGTGATAAGATTAATCTTCGTCGTAATGTCCTTTTCCTCGTACAGCCCTCGCAATCGTCCTCTTCGCATCCCTGTCCGCAATCATGTCACGCTTGTCATGCGATGTCCGGCCTTTCACTAGTGCAAGTTCAACCTTCGCACGCCTGTTATCCTTTATGTATACGCTCAGAGGCACAAGAGTTAATCCCTTCTCACGAATCTTGCTGCGTAACCGAATCAATTCGTGCTTATGCATTAGTAATTTTCGGTCACGTTCTGGCTCATGATTATAGTATGTCCCCTTCTCATATGGTGATATGTGTACTCCGAACAACCATAACTCTCCGTTCTCAAGTGATGCATATGAATCTTTCAGGTTCAGGTTGCCGTTTCGGACACTCTTTATCTCTGTGCCTGTCAGAACTATTCCGCATTCAAACGCATCAAGAATAAAATAATCATGACGAGCTTTGCGATTCTGTGCTACGGTTTTTATTCTGCTGTTATCGTTCTTAGACATAAACGAAATTTTACACGAAAATTATTTTTCTGCAATAAACTTCTGAATTTATTAGATGTGATTCAAAAGTTTCCTGAATTTATCACGTTATCGCCTCCGTCTGGTAATATAATATTCATTCATTTAATTTTTACAGTACAGGAGTGATTTATTTTATGCCGCCTGACATTGAAGAACTTGAACAGGAACTTGAATCCTTCTATGATCCCGAAGACTTTCATCGTGAAGTCGTCTATTATGATGTGCATTCACCTGAATCAGTTTCGAGAGAAGAAGCCCGAAATGCCGATAAGCGTGCAATAGAGACATTTGGAATTCCAAGCATATTATTAATGGAAAATGCTGCACTTGCTGTTGTACGTGAGGTAAAAGAGTATGCGGTCTTCGCTGTCATATGTTCACCGGGCAGTAACGGAGGAGACGGTTTAGCGATTGCACGTCATCTATGCATTCTTGGTAAAGATGTACGCGTGTATATCGTTGGAGACCCGAAGAAAGGAAGTGAAGATTTCAAGACGAATCTAAAAATCATGAGCAAACTTGCACCTGAAGTTCTGAACACAATCAATGATGAAAATTTTGAAGAGTTCGAGAGTGCACTTAAAGGATGTGAGACATGCATTGATGCAATTTTCGGAACTGGTCTTAACCGTCCTGTTGAGGGAATATATGCACGTGTCATCGAGGCCATGAATACTTTTGCAACTCACATAACAAGCGTTGATATTCCTTCAGGGCTTGATTGTGATTCTGGTGAACCTCTTGGTACATGCATTCACGCAACGAAGACAATAACGTTCCACAGAATGAAGAAGGCTTTAGACATTTCCCCGCAGTATGGAGGAGATGTTACAGTATCATACATAGGAATTCCAGACTAAAATATTCAGGAGATGAAATTATGAAAAAGTTTCTCGCATTAATTTTCCTGCTGTCCATGTGCAATATTTCATGGGGAGCAGATCCGTATGATTTATATTTCTGGTCAAGTGATTTATCAACAGAAGCAGATGTGTACGATAGATACGGCAACAGCAGCTACAATTTCTTCTATCAGCTCAGAGATGTAACCGGCGCATCACGGAATGACAGAGTAGCAGGCCCTCAATGGTTCGCAACGGTCTATGAGAACTACTACTACAAAGTTTCAGGCAATACTTCATATAATCAAGAATTTTACCGCAGGACAATGGGCGGTGAGATTCCTGATGTAAGGTTCTATGCTGTAGGAGATCTTCTCGACGGATTCAATTTCCTGTTTGCAGAAGAACCTCAGCCTTACAGCTCTATATGGCGCAATTACGTTGACCCTAACTTTTATGATGAATACCCTGACCCTTTAGAATCGTTCTGCATTGTCATCACAAACGGGCAAGGGGAATTCAATTTGTCATTAGGGAATCCATACGCAAGACATTTCCCCTTCTGGTGGTGGCATACAGGAACAGGTTC
The DNA here is from genome assembly GCA_905235395.1 of uncultured Synergistales bacterium. GTDB lineage: Bacteria > Synergistota > Synergistia > Synergistales > Aminobacteriaceae > JAFUXM01. Next base: position 4,905 of record CAJOLN010000080.1, on the reverse strand, counting down.
ATCAACTGGAGCAACAAAATGGTGGCAGGAAGGATATAACGACTGGAGAACCAGTACGCATAAAACACTTGAGCCAATTGAATATATTTACTCGAATGGTGAGATATATTCACGCAATGCAAACGACAGATATATTCAGACATACAAGTATGAAAGAACACCTGTAACTTCAGGCGATACAGAAGAAGTTATCGGCTATACACATAATATTCTGGATATGTCCGGCAATATTGTTTACACTCTCTCAGGTGATATTGATGACAGCGTACATTACTGGTGCAATCCTGAAGGTAATATTGCGTGGATAACCAAAGGCGATGACAAAGTGTATGATTCTGATAACAACATAGCATACACGCTTGAAACGGATACTAACGGAGACATATACATATGTGAAGTGAGAGAAATATATGAAGAGATAGCCTTTTCTGATTTCGATGAAAATTACACATTCACAGTCAATCCGTCAGGAGAACGTAATGTGCTATCCGGAAATTATCTTGATGCAAACGTAAGGGTAAGAGGAATCGATTCATCAGCATACGGAAGCAAACTCGGGTATATGTCATTCAGACAGAGGGCAAGTTTTGCGGAAGGCTACACGAACTACAGAGAGTCAACGCTAATTCCTATGGTGATAGCAAACGTATCAAACGGAAATGCTTCGGATAATCCGTTAATGTTCGACATGATAGTATCTGAACAAACTACTAATAATATAGTGAACAGAATCAAATTCACATGGGACGCACAAAGAGATATGCCAGATCAGGATTTGGGGACGTTCTTCATGATTAGACCGTTCACCCAGACTACGAACCCGAAATATAACCTTGAGACCAGAATAACTAACAGGACAGGCACACGTTATGAACTGTACAGATATGATGAAATCAATTCGAGGCCAGGCGACAGCAACTACAGAGATAATTACAGACAGATAATGCCGGACTACTGGAAGTATGATTTGACAGCAGATATGTACGGTACACTTCCTGACCATTTCCTTCTTGATGCTCACAGTCAGATTGCTCCTGGACTCGTTACGGTGTACCAGACTAACGTAGGCAGCGGATACAATAGTATTAACACACAATATGATACAAGTGAATCATTCAGGCTATATGAATATTCAACGGCATCACCGAAAAATCTCAGGCTGAACTATAAGCGTGTTGCAGGAATGACAACAGCAGAAGGAGCAGTGCCTTATGCAAGTTCAAACAGCAATGTTATTCTTCAGGGATTCAACATGCAGTTTGCGGATATCATTCAGGATGACAACGAGACAGAATACCAGCTCACAAATCTTATGGGTAAACCTCCGGCAATGATACCAGCAAGGTTAAGCACAGTAGCACCTGTTGAACAATACATAAGATCATCAGCTTTGAATGCATTCTCAATAAATCAGCCTGTACCTGACGGTGATGATTTTGCCATATCGTATGAAATAATTTCGCAGGAACCTGCTAGTTCAAGCAGCAATGAAGAAACAAGCGTAAGAGCATCAGTAGCGTACTCGTCAGACAAAGCAGCACTTCAGCCTGTAGCAGTGAGATTGAGAATACCAAGACAGTACAGGCTCATTAATGACATCTGGAACGAATTGGATTCTGCTTCAAATTCACGGCAGCTATTCGAGAGATTCGCAAATCATGGAGCAATATGGGTACGTTCAGCCGCAACAAGAGAACAGGATACGAATCTCTTCACTGCGTTAAACACCAGAGGAAGCAGTTTAGGTGTCAGTGCCTCTGACTGCATAAGAGCTTTCCTTTATGATGATGCACTCTATCTTGATTTCATCGTCTTCATTGCTGACGCTAAGAGCACCAGAACAGACAGAACTGCATTCATTGAGGTGTTCAAAGATGATGATGTTCCGTATATCCTGATTGGTGACGGAGCTGTAGATAAGGTATGGAACTTAACATTCTTCGTTGATGCTACAGGTGATAATCCAGACACAAGAACTCCTGATGTTCCAGATACACCTACACCGTCTAACGGCAATCAGTCATCAGGCAGCGGCGGCGGAGGCGGATGCAGCTCTGTGATGTTAGGAGCAATTGCACTTGTGATTTTGTTTGCACGTAAGCGTTAATGAAAAGATAAAGTTAAATCCCCTTCACGAGTTTATGAGGGGGATTTTTATTTTGTATTTTTATTCCTGGCCTTTGTCTACGAAAATATGATATATAGATCTCACTGCACGTTCAAAGTCTTCATTCAGAACACCAACGATGATGTTCAATTCCGAAGCTCCCTGATCTATCATTCGTACATTAATTCGTGCGTCTGCCAGTGCCTTGAATATTTTTGCGGCTGTACCTGTCTGTGATTTCATACTGCGTCCGACAACTGCAATCAATGATATTCCCGATTCAACTTCAAGTGATTCAGGTTCAACTATCTTTGATATGCGGCTCAATACTTCCTGTTCATGCTCAATGAATTTTGATTCGTGAACTATGACTGTCATCGTATCAATTCCAGAAGGCAGATGTTCAAGAGGAATATTATTCTCCTCGAAGCACTGCACAACCTTTCTGTAAAAATCCGCCTGTGAATGCATGAGGTCTTTTGCGATTACGATTGAGCAGAAATTTTTTCGTCCTGCTATTCCCGTTATCGTATACTTTGATCGTCTTGCTGTGTTCTCGACTATCCATGTACCTGCATCATCGGGTTTGTTCGTGTTTCTGATGTTTATGGGAATTCCCGCCTTCTTCACTGGGAATATCGCATCTTCATGCATTACACTTGCGCCCATGTATGCAAGCTCTCGAAGTTCACGATATGTTATGCTGCTCATCACTTCAGGATTCGATACTATGCGGGGATCTGTCATGAGGAGACCAGACACGTCAGTCCAGTTCTCATAGACGGAAGCACGGCATGCACTCGCAACTATTGAGCCTGTAATATCAGAACCTCCACGCGAGAACGTTTTTATTTTTCCTTCATGGCCTGTACCATAGAAACCCGGCACAACAGCTTTTGGTGTCTCTTCAAGTCTCTGTGATAAGACTGCGTTCGTTCTTTCAGAATCAAATTTGCCTGACTCATCGAAGAATATTACATCGGCGGCATCAATGAACTCATAACCAAGATATGCAGACATGATTAACCCGTTAAGATATTCTCCGCGTGAAGCTGTGTAGTCTCTTTCCGGCTCATGAATGAGTTTGTCTTCAATCACATCAAATGCTTCTGACAATGATAGATTCAGATTCAAACCCTGAATTATCTCGTTGTATCTGTCTTTCACAGCAAGAAAAGGCTCGTAAAAATTCTTTCCTGCCTTTGCGAGTTCATAGCATTCGTACAATAAATCCGTAACCTTGATGTCTGAATCGAATCTCTTTCCAGGTGCAGAAGGTATAACGTATACTCTCAAATCATCGGCTTCAATGATTCGTTTTACCTTCATGAATTGTTCTGCACTTGCTAATGAACTTCCTCCGAACTTTACGACTTTCTTCAACTTCTTACTCTCCAAGCACACGGAATTTCTGCCTTTCTGGTATTGCAGGAGCAGGAACTAAATTGTCTGCAAGATTCAAATCTGCAAAGTCATTCTTGATGTTATGCCCAATTGATTTTGCACATTCAATTACATCTGATACTACTGCGCTCGCTGTTGGAAGTTTACCCGCACCTCTCCCGTAGAACATGAGATTGTCTACCTGATTGCCGGTTATCATTATTCCGTTGAAGACATCATTCACTCCGTAAAGGGGACTGTCATTAGGCACAAGATACGGAGCAACATTGACATACGGCCCAGATGAATCATATACGCCGAGCAATTTAATTGACATTCCGCGACTCTCTGCATATGCGAAATCCTCAGGAGTTATGTTCGTTATGCCTTCACATGATACCTGCTCATATGATATTTTCTTTCCGCTCACAAGTGATGCAAGTATCGCGATTTTACGTGCTGTATCATGGCCTTCAATGTCAGCGGCAGGGTTACGTTCAGCAAAACCTTTCTCCTGTGCTTCACGTAATGCATCATCGAAATTCTTTCCGCTCTTCATGTTCGTTAGAATGTAATTGCATGTCCCGTTCAATATTCCTGCTATGCGTATTATATTTTCATGTCCGCATGATTCTCTTAATGGCCGTATGATTGGTATTCCTCCTCCAACGCTTGCCTCAAAGAGATATGAACAGTTATGTTCGCGTGCAATTGCTGAGAGTTCAACTCCGAATGCATCAACAAGTTCCTTATTTGATGTGCAAACACTTATTCCGTGTTCAAGTGCAAGATGTGTATACGTGTATGCTGGTTCTTTTCCGCCCATTGTTTCGCATACTACTTTGATGTCTGGGTCATTCACGATTACGTTTATGTCTTTCACTGCTCCAGGTATGTCTCGAATGTCTAGAATGTATTTCACGTGAAGACTATCACCGAGTGCCTTCTTTATCTGATTTTGGTTCTTCTCTATGACCTCAGCAACTCCGCTTCCTACTGTGCCTAATCCAAGTATCGCAACGTTTATCATCTTCTCACTTCGCCTCTATGTATCCCTGTTTCACTAATAGTTCTGCACATTCAACTGCTCCGCCTGCTGCGCCTCTCAATGTGTTGTGTGAAAGCCCGATAAATTTCCAGTCGTAAATATTATCTTGTCTCAATCTTCCGATTGTTACTCCCATTCCATTCTCATAGTTCACATCAAGAGCAACTTGCGGACGGTTATCTTCCTCAAAATATTTTATGAACTGTGAAGGTGCACAAGGCAGGCCAAGTTCAGCAGGAAGTGATTTGAATCCATTGAGCTTCGCAATAAGTTCCTCTTTTGATGACGGAGCTTTTCTGAATTTCACGAATGCTGCTGCTGTATGTCCATAGAGAACAGGAATTCTAACGCACTGAGCAGATATTAC
>CAJOLN010000079.1 GCA_905235395.1 uncultured Synergistales bacterium | reverse complement strand
GCTAACTGCAATGTACCTTCTGCGCTCGTGAGATCGTCATATACTCTGTCCTTCATGAGCATGAATATTTCACTGCGTATCTTGGCCATCCAGCCGGGAGACTGAATCAATGCAGAAGCTCCTTCCTTCTCAACGAGTTCAAGAGATAATCCGCAGTCTAAAACGTGTCTTCCTGGCCCGGCTAAGTTGCTGGTGAACTGACCGAGCGGAACGATTGGGCCGGGATTCTGAATCACTCTGCCCTGTCCTATTTCGTTTTCATCTTTTGGTGCCATTGACTGGCCAAGCAGTAAGCCTCCGCCGAAACCTGCACCGAACATAACTAGTCCTACAATTGCAAAAATTAATATGCGTTTCATTTATATGTATTTGCCCTCCATGAGTGAGAATCTAAAATATAGGCGGAATACCCGCGTCCTTGCATAGCTTATTAGCTGTTATTCTGTCAAAAATATTATGTCGTTTTATTGCTATTGCTACTCCATTATTATTGACATAAAAACTATGTCTTCTTCCTTCTCGCTTCAGAAAGAAACCATATCGTTCAAAATGCCTTATGACATCTCTGCGCTTAACAGACATCTGCAATCAATGCCTCTTCTGCAATCGGGACATATACAGCTTCAGTTGTTAGTTCAGCATGCGGAATCTTCCAGCCTTCTTCTTTGTAAATATCAGCCATCTCACTTGCAGCTTCTACTAACAAATCGCGGCAGTCTTCAATGTTATCACCTTCTGTTATGACATTGGGCCATTCCAAAAGCTGACCCATATATCCATGCTCCAATTTCGTATAGCAAGCCGTAAACTGCATGATAAATTTTCCTCCTTAACGTTTCGGATACTGCGACAAGAATACAATCTCTACGCGTCTGTTCAATGCTCTGTGTTCAGGTGAATCATTCGGCACTATCGGCTGTGCTGAACTGTAACCGACTGCCTGAAGTTTATTTGCCTCAAACCTTCCGGCATGCTCCATGTATGACGCTACTGCCGCTGCCCTCATCGCACTTAATCCCCAGTTATCCCTATATATTCCTCCGTTGAGTATCCCTGAATCCGTGTGTCCCTCAATCGCTGCCGCAGGAACTCTGTCTCTCACAAGCTCAGAAATTTTGTAGAGTGCACGCTGTCCTTCCGGCCTTAAATCTGCCCGTCCTGGAAGAAACAGAAATTGATCGCTGATTGACACAGCAACACCACGCTGATTGATTGAGACCTGAATATCACGGGTGAGATTCTCTGATCGCAGAAATGAATTTAATGTATATGCTACATGCCTCGTATCAAGTTCAACACGTTCACTTGCTCCAGGACTCGTTCCCATTTCTCCGCTCTTGTTCGGATCTTGCGATTCTTCTGTCGTAACTCCGCCCTTCAATACTCCCAGTGAACCACGCAATGAGAGTAATGCCTTCTGGAACTTCTGAGAGTCTATCGATGACATAGCAAACAGCAATATGAAGAAACATAATATGAGTGTAACCATGTCTCCATATGTTCCCATGTAGAACGGTGCAGATAATCCAGGCTCTTCGGGTTTCTTCTGACGTGCCATGTTTAACCTTCCTCCTGATTGAATGCTTCTCTTAACTTCGGCGGTAAGTATACCTTCAGCTTCTCTTCAACTGTTCTGGGGTTCTCGCCTGCCTGAATCGCAAGCACTCCTTCAACCATTAATTCCATTGCTTTGACTTCCTGCGCTGAACGTGCTGCAAGTTTTTTGCTCACTGGTGAGCCGAACATGTTTGCCATCATTGAACCGTACATCGTCGTGATAAGTGCAACTGCCATGCCGGGACCAAGCGCGTTAACGTCCTGAAGGTTTCCTAACATTGCAATTAATCCGATCAGCGTTCCTATCATTCCGAATGACGGTGCAAATTCCGTCAGGTTATCAAACACTGCCTTATTCGCACTGTGCCTGTCCTCAAAATTTCCGATTTCAGTATCAAGAATCGCTCTCACAAGTTCAGGATCAGTTCCGTCAACTACAAGCTGTATTGCCTTGCGCATGAAATCACTCTCAACTTCCGCAACATCTGCCTCAAGTGAAAGCAAACCTTCTCGTCTTGCCTTCTCTGCAAAGCTCACTATCATCTGAACCATTCCGACAAGATCAGGCTCTTTGAACAAAAACACATTCTTCATACAGCCTGCCATTGCTTTTAACCTGTCGCCGGGATTTGATATGATTGTTGCTCCTATTGCTCCTCCTACCGTGATCATCAATGAGGGAATATCTATGTAAGCTCCGAAGTTGCCGCCTGATGCCATTGATGCAAGAACTAGTATCCATGTTGCGAGAAATCCTATGAGACTTGTTAAATCCAAAGTGAATCCACCTCTGCCGTTCCTATTCTGATTCGTCTGCCGTGTTTGCTATTATGCATGTATATCCTGCTGCTTTCCTGAAGGCTATTATCTTCCTGTACACATCTTTCACTTTTTCACGCACAACGTATCTATGTCCATTGAGAAGACGCAGTACAGTATCAGGCGTTACATCAATGGTTTCAATCATGTCCGAGTTCAGCAGAAACGCTTCTCCGTTTAGACGATGTACTTCAATCATTATATTACAACGCCAGCCCCTTCATTATAAATTTAAATTTTGTCATGAAAAATTAAATCACTCTGGTAATTTGATGAATATATTATACGATTTTGAAAGCAAAAAGCGATAAAATAAAACACAAAAATTTTTGCCGGAGGTGTCTTTGTTATTCATGTCCGAAATAAATATCAATGAACTCTACAAACAAACAGATTTTCTCGTGAATGGCGGAGCATTGAAAAATCTAGTTGATTTCTTAAACTCAAAAGGTATTAATGCTCTCGTTGTTGAGCCAGGCAGCTCTGAAATTCTTAACGTAATTGACGCGGCTGGTCTCGTTCCTCAAAGCCTCACTCTTAATGACAATGTCACAAAACTTTTTACGAAGAGCATTCCTCATGAATCTTTTGAACTCGAATTCTCAGAAGCAAATCACGAATGGCCGTGCGTGATTCAAATTAAGGGTGCAGACTGGGCAATATACATTCTCATGAAGGATAAGCAGAATGATCCCGCAAAGCTCATCGAAGAATTGAAACCTTATGCCGGACTTGTAAGATTGTGGCAGACATTCAAGAAGATAACTGACACTGAGAAAAAATTATCGCGGCTTTCATACATGATTCTTGCGACAAAAAGCACATTAGCTTCAATCTTTGAGCCTATGCCTCTTCAGTATTTCGCATCATTCCTCACTGATGTAATTCAGGAAAGTTTGTTCCCAAAATCAATCGTGATTCTCAAAGACGAAGGAAGCTATCTCACTGTCTTCAACGGAAAGGCGGACAGCATACCCGAACGTTCAGGCATATATGCCTCGCAGATTCTGCCTCCTGCACCCATCATCACAAATCGCGAATCTCCTGTTGAAGTTGTTCTTCCTGTTGCGGAAGGAGATTGCAGACTGTTCTGTGTGATTCACTGGAACAAAATTCCAGATGAACAGACAATGAATTTCCTTGAGCTTCTTGGGAACTTGGCCGTCCGCGCGATTGCAATAAATAATCTTCGTGCACGTTCAAGGCAGGCAGAGGCGAGCATATCATCAGGTGAATTCACAGTGTTATCACTGTCGAACGTTCTCAAAATTTTACGCGGTGCTGAAGACAGGAATCGATTCCTCTCATTGCTGACTGAGATTTTCATGGAACATTCGAGAATGAACAACTGCATATTTGCATCATGGGACGAATCAAGGAAAGGTTATGCGATAAAAGAACAGAGAACAGGACACGTGAAAGCAAAAACTGATCCTACACTTCTGCCTTCATCAAGCGGTATTGTCGATGCCTCGAAGGTCAGTGAACCTCATTATGATTTGTCGCAGACTTCACCTGATTCAGTCTTCAGGTCATGGGGACTTGCTGGCTGTCCATGGAAGGAAGTAATAAAGACTTCAGGGATAAAGTATGTGTTCCCTGTGTGTGATGAGAAATCGCTCACTGGAATTATTGCGCTCGGTGCGGGCCTGGAAGGAAGGAGTATGCTGGATCGTTCACAGCTTGCATCATTGCAATTGATTGCACAGTTCGCAGCATATGAGTTCAGGCGTTTTGAATAACACTTCAAATGAAATTCTTAAATTCAGGATTCAAATACGAAGACTTAAAGCGAATCGATGAAAAAGACCTGCCCTTACTTGCTGAAGAAGTGAGGGCAGTTATCACAGATACAGTGAAGAAGAACGGAGGACATTTAGGTTCATCACTGGGAGTTGTCGAACTCACAATAGCTATGCTCCGCGTATTTGACCCTCTCAGAGACAGAATCATATTTGACGTTGGACATCAATCATATCCGTATAAAATTCTCACTGACAGATTCGATTCGTTCAATACGTTGCGGCTGAAGGACGGCATATCGGGTTTTCCGAGACGGAATGAATCACCGTATGACCATTTCAACACCGGACACAGCAGCACATCAATATCAGCGGCATTAGGTTACGCAAAGGCAAGAGACCTTCTTCATGAGAAACGGAACGTAATAGCCTTCATAGGAGACGCAGCACTGATTAACGGGTTGGCACTTGAAGCATTGAATTACGTTCAGGAGACGAAAACAAGACTCATCATAATACTCAACGACAACAGACATTCCATAAGCAACAGAGTAGGAGGATTCTCAACGATACTTGCAGGTCTGTCAGGGAATACGTTCTACAAGAGACTGAAGAATTTTGCGAGGCGTAAACTCGGAGTGAAGCTGTCAGGAATATTTGAACGATGCCGTGATTTCATCAAGATGATTCTGAAACCGAGAAATATATTCGACCAGTTAGGGATAAATTACTGGGGGCCTTTTGACGGACACGACATAAAGAATGCTGAACGAATGCTTGAACTCGCAAAGAATTATTATCAGCCTGTATTGCTGCACTTCAACACGGTCAAAGGAAAAGGATTACCCGAAGCAGAAACAGACCCTACGAAGTATCATCAGGTATCACCAGCGGGCGAGAAGAAATCACGAACATGGAGTGAAGCAGCATCATCAATAGCCGAAGAGTTAGCGATGAATGATGAACGCATAATATGTTTCACTGCGGCAATGGTGACGGGAGTGAAGCTCGAAAATTTTGCGCGTGAATTCCCGAATAGATTCTTTGACGTTGGAATAGCTGAAAGTCATATGCTCACAATGGCAGCAGGATTAGCGGCAGGAGATATGCGTCCGTGGGTGTTCATATATTCAACGTTCCTTCAGAGAGCAATGGATCAGCTCATGCATGATATTGCACTTCAGAATCTTCCCGTTGTCATTATGGTGGACAGAGCAGGACTATCCGGTTCAGACGGTGATACTCATCAGGGACTTCTCGATATTTCATGGTGCAGAGCAATTCCCAATCTTGAGATTTACGCTCCATGTGATGAATCTTCATTGAGATGTGCAATGCTCAAAGCCTCAAAACGTAATGGGCCTACATTGATACGTTACCCAAGAGGAAGCATACCCGCAGAAAATATCAGTCCTGAAAGTGAAGATGCAATCGTGAAGATTAATGAAGGCTCAAAATGGGCAATGCTTGGTTATGGTACGGAAGTGAACATCATGATTGATACGATGAACATGGCCATGCGTGAAGGAATTGATGTGCCAGGTGTATATGACGTTCGGAGAATAAAACCGTTAGACATGAATGCACTCGATGACATTCTGAATCGATATGAGGTTGTCTGCACACTCGAAGAAAGTTACATGTCCGGTTCACTTGGTGAAGCTGTTGCATCACGAATCGCTGAAGGAAACTATCATGTCAGATTGATTCGATTCGGAATTCCTGATGTCTGCGTGAAACATGCAAATCAGAATCAACAGAGGGAACTTTACGGACTGAGTGCGGAAAACGTGATAGAACACTACAAGCATACGAATGAAGAATAAAGAACGTTTAGATAAATTACTGCCTGAACTTGGCCTTGCTGAAACGAGGAATAAAGCTCAGGCATTAATCATGTCAGGAAAAGTGCGTGTAAATGGTCAGGTAATCACGAAATCAGGAGCAATGTATGAACGCAGAGTGAATATCACGGTCGATGAAGTATCGCAATGGGCAGGAAGAGGCGCAAAGAAATTACTGCGTGCGTTTGAAGTCTTCAGTCTGAATGCAGAGAACAAAATATGCGCTGACTTCGGAGCTTCAACAGGAGGGTTCACAGATGTACTTCTGTCGAAAGGTGCAAAGAAAGTTTATGCGGTTGATGTAGGATATGGTCAGATGATATGGAGGCTTGCGAGCGATTCGAGAGTTGTAGTAATGGACAGGACGAACGCAAGATACTTAACCCGAAATGATTTCCCTGAACAGATAGAACTTGCTGTATGTGATGTATCATTTATATCTTTGAAATTAATATTGCCTGTTCTTGATGATATTCTTGATTATAATGGTGAAGCTGTTGTACTTATTAAGCCACAGTTCGAGGCAGGACGCGAAAAAATATCGCATGGAGTGATTCGTGATGAGAATATTCACATTGAAGTTCTTGAAGAGATGATGAGGTTCATACGTGAGGAGACAAAATTTTATGTTGAGGGATTAACGTATTCACCGATAAGAGGTACGGAAGGCAACACAGAATTTTTGTGTAATGTTACGCACCAAGAAGGTGAATATGAGCCGGACATTAATGATATAGTGAGAGAAGCAAAAAATTTATGAGGAGGTTATATTGTGTTTCAAGACAAAGTAAAAAGGAAAGTCAGGAAGGTATTGAAGCCTTCATTAGGAGAATTTGATTTAATCATTGAACCCAACAAGACAACTTCGGATTTCATATACGAACTTCTGAAGTACCGTGAGCTTTTCTATTTCCTTGCGTGGCGTGATATTCTCGTGCGCTACAAACAGACAGTAATCGGTGTTGCATGGAGCGTTATTCGTCCGTTATTGAGCATGATAATCTTCACGGTGATTTTCGGACGAGTGGCCAAGCTGCCGACTGAGGGAACAGTTCCGTATCCTATCATGGTATTCTCTGCATTGCTCCCTTGGCAGTATTTCGCAAATGCAATGCAGGCAAGTTCAGAATCACTTCTCAAGGCTTCGCATATGGTGAGCAAGATATATTTTCCAAGATTAATTCTTCCAACGTCAGCAGTTCTCGTAAGTGCTGTAGACTTTTTGATTTCGTTAGCTATGCTTGTTATCTTGATGATTATCTACAGGTTCATTCCTTCTCCGTATATAGTTCTTCTGCCGATATTTTTTATCCCTGCGACAATAACTGCGCTGGGCATTGGATATTGGTTCTCAGCAATCGGAGTTAAGTACAGGGATTTCCGTCTGATTATGCCATTCATAGTTCAGTTTGGGCTTTATGTATCACCTGTTGGTTTCTCAAGCTCAATCATTCCAGAAAGATGGAGAATACTTTATAGTTTTAATCCTATGGTCGGAGTCATTGACGGATTTAGATGGTGCATTCAGGGTACATCTGCTTCACTGTATCCTCCTGCGTTCATAATCTCAATAATAGCTTCAAGTATTGTGTTCCTGTATGGATTGCGTTTCTTCAGGAAGACGGAGAAATCATTTGCGGATTTCATTTAAGG
>CAJOLN010000078.1 GCA_905235395.1 uncultured Synergistales bacterium | reverse complement strand
AGAATTACCCAAATAATAACCAAAAATTTAATATGTCAGGAGCGTTTAAGAAATGCAGATTGATATTAACAGCAGACTTATCGCACTTATAGGTACGCCTCTCAGCCAGTCTTTTGCAGCTCGCATGCAGAATTCAGCTTATCAGGCCGCAGGTTTCAATATGGTATATTGCTACTGTGAAGCAGACAGCACTCACCTGAAAGAAATCATTGACGGAATTCGTTACATGCCAACGTTCTTGGGCTGTGCAGTAACGAAACCAAACAAAGAAGCCGTCATGCAGTACCTCGATGACCTTGATCCGTTATGCAAGAAAATCGGCTCATCAAATACTGTCGTCAAAACAGGAAACGGAAAACTCGTAGGTTATAACACAGACGGTTATGGTGCACTCAGAGACATTAAAGAACATGGCTGCATAATAAAAGACAAAGTTATGTTCTCATTCGGTGCAGGCGGAACTGGACGCTCTGTGTGTCTTGAACTCGCAGAAGAAGGCGCAAAGAAAATCTACATCTCTTCACGTTCAGAGAAATGCGAGGCACTCAGCGAAGAAATAAACAAGTTCTATCCAGGCGTATGCGTTCCAGTAAGAGCAGCTGATGAATCAGGAATCGCTAAGGCACTCGAAGAGACAGACATCATTCTGAATCTTTCAGGTCTCGGCATGCGAGGCAAAGAAGAATATACATGCGTCGATAAGAAATTCCTGAAACCCTCTCACATTTGCTTTGACGCAACATATAACCCCGCAGAAACTCGTTTCCTCAAAGAAGCTAAAGAAGTCGGCTGCGAAACGATTAACGGACTCGGAATGTCATTGTATCAGGGTCTCCGTCAGATTCAGTTATGGACAGGCGGAAAAGCTGTACCGCTGGACGTAATGCGTCAGACATTAATGGACATTCTCGCAGGCAAGTAATCAATCAATCAAGGAAGGGAGTAAAACATAATGGCACGTAAATTTTCGTTAGCATATCTGACAATTCCGGGAACTAACCCGATGAATCAGATTAAAATCGCAAAAGAAGCAGGCTATGATTTCGTCAGCCTCCGAACAATCCCAATGCATTTGCCCGGTGAACCTTCATTTCTTCCTCAGGATGACCCGAAATTATTTGCAGACATTAAAGCTGCTCTCAAAGAATACGATATGCCTCTTATGGACATTGAGCTTGCACGAATCCGCAAAGACCTCGACATCAATGAATACAAGCCAGCGTTCGAGGCAGCCGCGAAACTCGGTGCAACTGATGTACTCGGAAGTGTATGGACACGCGATAGAGCATGGTACACAGAGACAGCAGGGAAAGTTGCAGGATTCGCAAAAGAGTTCGGTCTGAAGTTCAACATTGAGTTCTTGCCGTGGGCAGGCGTTCGTAACCTTCAGGAAGATATTTCGCTCATTGATGATTTGAATGCAGCAGGACATAATAACGTCTTCGTCATGGTCGATACACTTCATGCAGGAAGAGCAGGCGTAACAGGTTCAGAGCTTGCGAGAACACCGCGAAAATATTTCAACTTCATTCACCTTTGCGACGGCCCAGCCCCTGAAGGTGCAGAATGCAAAGATACAGTTCTCGATAACATCAAAGATGATCTCATGCTCTACACAGCACGTGAGGCGAGATTCTATCCTGGTGAAGGTGATGTTAAGATTGCAGAAATGATTAAAGCAATGCCCAATATTCCGCTGTCGATTGAACTTCCGAACCTCAAAGAGATTCAGGCAAGAGGCGTTGCAGGACATGCGAAACAGTGTCTTGATGTTGCGAAGAAATATTTTGCGGCAAATGGTATCGACTAATGATGATGAATCTTCCAGAAAAAGTTTCAATATGCGAGGTCGGTTTACGCGACGGCCTTCAAAATGAAAAAGTTATCCCGTCAACTGATGATAAGGTTGAACTCCTCAAAGCATGTATTGACGCAGGATATTCAGTAATTGAAGTCGGATCATTCATGCACCCGAAGAAAGTTCCGCAAATGGCAGATACCGATGAAGTCATCAAACGAATCGGAAATGTTGAAGGCGTTGAACTCAGAGCGTTAATCCCGAATGTACGAGGAGTTCAGAGAGCAATAGACTGCGGGTGCAAAAAGGTAAAGCTGAATGTATCTGCAAGCCGTATGCATAACTTGAAGAATTTGAATCGTACACCTGAAGAGAGCGTTGCAGGATTCACAGATTGTGTTGACTTGGCCAAGAAGAATAACATTGCAATTTCCGGTTCAATCTCAATGCCATTCGCTTCCCCTTGGGAAGGCAGAACTCCTATTGAAGATGTTGACGCAATCATAGAAGCATATCTGAAAGTCGGAATTGATGAGATTTCACTCTCTGACGCGTCAGGTCAAGCAGTCCCGAATCAGGTATATGATTTATGCACTCATGTCCGCGAGAAATATACGCAGGCTTCATGGTGGCTTCACTTCCATAATACACGTGGTGCGGCTATGGCGAACATACTTGCGGCAATGCAGGCAGGAATGACACAGTTCGATACTTCATTCGGAGGTCTCGGAGGCTGTCCTTTCGTGCCCGGTGCAGCAGGGAACATTTCATCTGAAGATGTGATTAACATGCTCGATGAGATGAATATTCAGACAGGCGTTGATGTCTTAAAGGTCATGGCAATCTCCCGAAAAGTAAGCGAACTTCTTGGTCATGGCCTCGACAGCTACGTTTTACGCGCAGGAAGATCGAAAGATCTAATTGCATCACAAACAGAATAAAGAGTTTCAACCCCTGAATGAAATTTTTCGGGGGCATTAATATTTTTACAGTCAGGAGGAATTTGTTTTATGTTCAAATGGCTTGATGAGCATTTTGAAGAGGTGCTTATGGTCATATTTCTGATTCTGATTGCATGCGTCATGATGCTTCAGGTTGTAGTCAGAAAGATACCGTTCATTCAGTCGCTTACATGGGCAGAAGAATTCTCACGTTTCATGTGGATCATGAGCGTATTCATCTCACTGCCCTACACAATCCGGAAGAGCAATATGTTACGTGTCAGCGTGGTACTTGATTTGCTCCCTCAGACGTTACGCAAAATCATCAACCTCTGCGTTGATGTCATTGTTGCTGTATGTATGGCTCTGTTAGCGTATCACTGTGTGGAATGCCTCAAATGGTCAGCAGGTACTATGCTTGAAGGTGCAAAAGCAGAAACATCACCCGCAATGAACTGGCCTATGTGGTGGTTATATGCGGTTGCACTTTTCGGATTCATTCTCGCAACTCTCAGAGCAATTCAGATGTTCTTCGTTCACCTGAGCAAATTCGGTGAAAGGGAACTTACGACACTTGAGCAGACACAGCTTGATGCAAAAGCAGAAGCAGAAGCAGGACTTCGTGCAGAGGGAGGCAAATAAATTATGGCAGCGTTACTCGTATTCGTAGTATTCCTTGTAGCAATAATTCTCTCAATACCTATCGGAGTCAGCATGATTCTCGGTTCAATTGCTCCGATTCTCACTATGGCAAGAGGAGGAGTTATCCCTCAGATTATCGATAACACATTAAGCGGCGCAAACTCAACACCAATTCTCGCAGTTCCGTTGTTCATACTCGGCGGCGTAATCATGGCTGAAGGTGGAATCTCAAAGAAACTGTTCAACTTCTTCGCATATTTCGTTGGACGTTTCACAGGCGGAGTTCCATGCGCAGTCGTCTTAACGTGTCTGTTCTACGGTGCAATTTCAGGTTCAGGCCCGGCAACTACTGCGGCAGTCGGTGCAATGTGCGTGCCTTTCATGGTTGATTTGGGTTACAACAAGACATGGGCAGCAGGACTTATCGCGGTTGCAGGAGGTTTAGGTGTCATAATTCCTCCTTCGATACCGTTCGTGCTCTATTCACTCGCAACGGGAGTTTCAACAGGAAAATTATTCTTGGGCGGAGTCATTCCCGGAATCTTAATCGGATTGTTCCTCATGGCCTACGCTGTCTTCTACTGCGCGACAAAAGGCGAGGACAAAGCGAAGATTAAAGAACGTCTTGATGAGATAAGCGCAAATGGATTCTGGCCGCTGTTCAAAGATTCATTCTGGGCTTTGCTGTGCCCGATTATTATTCTCGGCGGAATTTATTCAGGGGCATTCACACCTACAGAAGCAGCAGTTGTTTCCGTCTTCTATGCAATCATTGTGTGTCTCTTCATTGAACGTTCAATCAGATTCTCTGCACTTCCTGCATTCCTCATCAGCAGTGTAAAGACGTACGGCGGACTTGCATTCGTTCTCGCATTCGCAACTGCATTCGGAAGAGTGTTATCACTCACACATGCGACATCAGCAGTTCAGGATTTCATATTGAATAACTTCAGCAGTGCAATATCAGTTCTCAGTGTATGCACAATCATCTTCCTGATTCTGGGTATGATTATGGATACAGGCCCTGCAATTATCATTCTTGCACCCGTTCTTCTTCCTGCGGTACAGATGCTCGGTGTCAATGATGTACACTTCGGCGTTGTACTCGTATGCTGTCTGTCGATTGGTCTTGCTACTCCTCCGTTCGGACTTGACTTGTTCGTTGCGGGAAATATATCGCAGGATCAGCCCATGTCCGTCGCAAAGAGAGCTACACCGTTCATCATTGCGTTCTTGCTTTCACTCGCGCTTATCGTCTACATTCCTGCAATAAGCACGTGGCTTGTAGGTTAAGGGGGTTAAATCATGAAGAAAATTATTACTGCCCTGTTAGTTTTGGTTTTATCGCTGAGTTCATGCGCTTACGGTGCATCAGAATTCGATGAAGTTTGGCTTGTTACTGCTGACACTACTGCAAAGGGTGCGGCAGGCCAAGTTTTTGTGCAGTTAGTTCAGGAGAAAGTTAAAGCGGCAAATTCAGGACTCGTGATTGACTATTTCCCGAATGGAGAGCTTGGAGGAGATGCTGACTTATTGCGTCAGGCACAGAAGGGTTATATCGCAATCATGTTGTGTCAGACTGCGCCGGTTGTGTCATTCATTCCTGAAATGGCAGTTTTCGATTTGCCTATGGTCTTCGCTCGTTACGACGGTGATACGATCGATAAGGTTCTCAATGGAGATTCAGAGTTCCATAGACAGATGTCATTAGCATACAACAAAGCGGGATTGCATTTGCTCGGCTTCATGCAGAACGCAACGTACAGGCTTGCCACAGCGAACAAAGATTTGCAGACGCTTTCAGATTTCAAAGGTCTTCAGATTCGTACAATGGAGAACGCTAATCATATGGCATTCTGGACAGCAATCGGAGCAGAACCTACGCCTCTTGCATGGGCAGAACTTTACATCTCGCTTCAGAACGGTACGGTTAATGCTCAGGAGAATGCCGCAGATACATGTGTGGGTGCACACTTTGAGGAAGTACAGAATTATCTTGCATGCACGAATCACATTTTGTACTGTAATCAGATATGCATGAATGAAAAAATGTATCAGGCACTCTCACCTGAACACAAAGCTGTACTTGATAAAGCAGTTAGCGAGGCATTGAGTGAAATGCGCCCAAGACTTGAGGAGATAGACAGGACTAATAAAGAGATTCTCATCAAGGGAAACATGAAGATGATTGAATACGATAATTCATTCTTCAGTGATGTTCTTGCTATTCAGGGAGTCAGAGATCTCTACAAGAAAATTGACAGTGCAACGAATGGATTAGCATCTGCACTTGAGAAAAGTCTTGCTGATGTTGCCGCCTCTAAGGCATCTGCGAAATAAGATCTCAAGGATACCTCTTCAATAAAAAATTTCCCGGCTGTGATTTAATTCATGGTCGGGATTTTTTATTTTGCGTTTACAAAAGTGAAAATGTATTTAGAAATAACGTCCAGAGAAATATAGTTACGACTGACAGAACCGTTGTTGCACACACAAGCTGACCTGCTAAATCTCCGTCCGCTCCCATTGCTACAGCCATAGGATATGAAGCTACTGCTGTTGGTGCCGCAAATACAATCATCATTGCACATAAACTTTGCCCTCTGAATCCCATAATGATTGACAAAGGCATAAAGATTATTGGAACAAAGAACATTCGCAAAAATATTCCCCAGATTAATGGCTTTATATCTGAATGCAATTTCGGCATGTTCAAACCCGCACCGAGTGATACGAAGCTGACAGTTGTAGTTGAGTTCGATACACTGCGAATCACTGACCATACCGGCGCAACTATCGGAATGTTCAAGAGCCTGAATGCAAATCCTAATATCGCTCCGACAATCAATGGTGTCTTCAGTACAGCAATAAATAGTTTCAGAGGGTCAGCACTGCCTGAATGATTCAGTTCGAGGATTATCGCGGAGAAAATATTAATTGCAGGAATAACTACCATTCCAATCATCATAACTGCCCTCGTATTCCCCTCACCGTAAATCGCCTCTGCTACAACAACTCCGCATAAAAGATAATTGCATCGCAGTAACGCCTGACCAATCACTGAAGATTTATTGCCGTCCTTCGTGATTAATTTCGGAATCGTCAGACCCAATGCAAAAAGGAAAGTCAAACATACTGCCGCAAATATCATTTCACGAACCGCAAAGCCCTGCGTAAAATCCATGTCGTAAATGTTCTTGAAAAGCATAACGGGCATAAAGATTCTGAAGATTAAACGGTCAAATTCTCTCATGGTCTCTCGCGTTACCATTCCGTTAATCCTCGCGAAACATCCCAGAGCCATTAATAGCATCATGGGAGTTACGACATTAAGAGCCGCAAAGAAACTTTCATACATTAATCATATCCTCGCCACGCCTGAACGTCTCGCAGCTTCTGCTACAGCCTTCGCAACCGCAGGCCCTACACGCGGATCAAATGCCGCAGGAATAATGTAATCAGGGCTAAGTTCAGAATCACTTACAAGTTCAGCTAATGCATGTGAAGCTGCAACTTTCATCTCCTCGTTTATATCGCTTGCACGTACATTAAATGTCCCTCTGAAGATTCCAGGAAATGCTAACACGTTATTGATTTGATTCGGGAAATCACTACGGCCTGTTGAGATTATTTTTGCTCCGGCAGATTTCGCTTCATCAGGGAAAATTTCAGGTGTAGGATTTGCACACGCAAATATGATTGCATCTTTCGACATTGAACGCACCATGTCCTGATTAACTGAATTCGGAGCAGACACACCGATGAATACATCTGCACCTTTCATCGCGTCAGATAACATACCTTTTATGCCTTCAGGGTTCGTTACTTCAGACATCTCACGCTTAATCCAGTTCATGCCCTTCTCACGTCCTCTATAGATTGTCCCCGTCCTGTCACAAAGCGTTATGTTCTTTGCTCCTGCTGACAATAACAATTTTGTGATTGCGATTGCTGCTGCTCCTGCTCCGCTCACTGCAATTTTTACGTCTGAGAGTTTCTTGTTCACAACCTTCAATGCATTCGTCAGACCTGCTAGCATTATTACGGCTGTTCCGTGCTGATCATCATGGAATATCGGTATGTCGCATCGTTCTTTCAGTTTGCGTTCAATCTCGAAACATCGGGGTGCAGATATATCTTCAAGATTTATTCCTCCGAATGAACCTGCAATGTTGTAGACAGTTTCAACGAATGCATCAACATCTTTCGTTTTCACGCACAGAGGGAACGCATCAACTCCTCCGAATGATTTGAAGAGCACGCACTTTCCTTCCATTACGGGCATTCCTGCTTCTGGGCCTATGTCTCCGAGTCCCAATACTGCACTTCCGTCTGTTACGACAAGACAGAGATTATGTCTTCGTGTTAAGGTGTAGCTTTTTGTGATGTCCTTCTGAATCTCAAGACATGGCTGCGCTACTCCGGGTGTATATGCGAGTGATAATTC
>CAJOLN010000077.1 GCA_905235395.1 uncultured Synergistales bacterium | reverse complement strand
CTGCCTGACGTTTTTAGATTCGTATCGCTTATTGATAACGCTCGCTACGTTCTCACAGATTCGTTTCATGGAACTGCTTTCTCTCTCAATCTCAATACCGAACCAATCTGCATTTACCCGCAGAGATTCTCAACTCGCATTGAAAGTATCTTAAGACTCACGAAGACATTGCATCGTCATGTTGAAAGCTATGATGATTTTGACATCCTCAATAGGTCAGTAAATTTTGATGAAGTGAATCGTATCCTCAATGCTGAACGCAAGAAAGCATCTGATTGGCTCAATATGGTGTTGGCAGAAATTAGAGAGCATAATACTCACTGAATATCACAACAAAAAGCCCTCCCCATTTCGTGAGGAGGGTCATTCATTCATTCTTACAGCCCTACAGATACACCAGGCCCTAATGGAATTCCAACGAGATACCAAATAACTAACAAGACTGTGAACCCGACAAGATAGAACAGTGAGTAAGGCATTGCCATTGATATTACTGTTCCGATTCCAACATCTGTATCATCATTCGGCTTGTACTGCTCAAGCAATCCAATCATGACCGGCAGATAATATGACAGAGGCGAGATTATATTCGTAGTTGAATCTCCGATACGATATGCTACCTGTGTCAATGCAGGAGAGAAACCTACGCCCGCAAACATTGGAACGAAAATCGGAGCAAGTATTAACCATTTAGCAGAACCGCTTATCATGAAGAGATTCAGGAACGTTACGAGAATGATAAACAGAATCAATAACGGTATGCCTCCCAAGTTCATGCTCTTCAGGAACTCAGCTCCTGTAACAGACAGAATCGTATCGAAGTGACTCATTCTGAAAAGTTCAACGAACAATGACGCAGGCAAGACCACAACCATAAATCCAGTACTGCCGACTAAACCCTTCTGCATAAGTTTCGGAACGTCTTCACCCTTCCTAATCACTCCTGCTCCTATTCCGTATGCAGTGCCAACCACAAAGAATAATCCGAACAGTAACGGCATAACACTGCTCAGTAATGGTGAACGAGGAAGAATATCACCGTTTGAAGGGTTACGGAACAATGAGCCTTCCGGATATGTCATCCACACAATTAATGCTATGTATGCGATTAAGGCTATCAATGCGCAGAACAGTCCGCGATTCTCTTCAGGGGTTACTGCATGTTTCTTCAGTTCTTCTTCATCATGGCCTGTGTCATTGTCTCCTAGCATCTTTACGATATAGCGCTCAGTTACGTAAACTGTCAGGAAGGTCAATACGAATGTTCCTGCTATCATGAAGTACCAGTTTATTAACGGGTGTGTAGGTGTTCCTTCGGGGATATAAGGTACACCTTCAATCGCAGTTGTCGTTATTCCTGAGAGCAATGCATCTGTCCCCGCAATGAATAAGTTCGCCGTGAATCCTCCTGCACCTGCCGCATATCCCGCCGCAATTCCTATCCATGGATTACGCCCCAATGCCTTGAAGACTGCTCCAGCTATTACGGGTGTGAATATGATTCCTGCATCTGAAGCAAGGTTTGCGTTTATGCCTACGATAGCTATTACTGCCGTAACCAATACACGAGGTGCACCCAGAATAGTTTTTCTCATCAGTGCCGAAATCATTCCTGTCTGTTCGACAAGTCCAATTCCAAGCATCATAGTGAGAATTAATCCCAACGGCGCAAAGTTCATGTATGTCTTCACGAAATTAGCGAAGAATGTACGAAGTGAATCATATGAGAGCAGATTTATCACTGCAACCGTCTGTTCAGTTATCTTTCCTGACTTGCTCACCATATACGACACTTCTTTTCCCTGAAGCCAGTACGACAGACCGAAGAGTATCAATGAGAGCACTACGAACAGCCAGAAAGGATGAGGAAATTTGTTGCCTATCACCTCAATGGCATAAATGAATTTCTCAAAGAATGAACGCTTTTGCAATTTATCATTCATGAGTACATATCCTCCTTTAAAGAATATTCATGCAATTATAATTTACATCTCATGAGTTCAGATAGTCAATTACACTTCCAGTGAAGAAATTGATTCCGTAAATGAAACATGATTCATCAGGACAGAACTTTTTGTTATGCAACATGGCAGTATCCTTCACACTTTGATTCAATGGTCTGCATCCTAACCACGCCATAACCGCAGGACGTTCACGCGCAAAAAATGCAAAGTCTTCCGCTCCGAGTTCAGGCTGTTCCGCAACAATCAAAGCATCATTGCCGATATGTTTTCTCACTGACTCACACACTCTTTCAGTCAGTTCTGAATCATTCACCGTAGGAGGATAACCCTTCACGTATTCAACTTCACATGTCGCACCAAATGCAGAGGCAATATTACTCGCAGTACGTGTTATGAGTTCTGATATTTGATTCTGTACATCAGAGTTCACTGTTCTCACTGTGCCTTCAATCTTCACGCAGTCGGGAATGACATTGTAACGATAACCTCCGTTTATTTTTCCAATTGTGAGAACCGCAGAGTCCAATGGTGAAACTGAACGCGATATTATGCTCTGCAATCCCGTTATTATGTACGCAGACGCAACTATTGCATCAATTCCCTGATCCGGTCTTGAACCGTGTGCTGTCTGTCCATGAACCGTCAGATATATTCTGTCTGACGCTGCCATTAATGAACCTGAACGTGTAATAATCTTTCCAGTCTCATATAGTGGCCATACATGAAGTGCGAGCATCGCATCAACATGAGGATTCTCAAGTACACCGTCACGAATCATGCCTGGTGCTCCTCCTATTGGATTCCATTCTTCGGCTGGCTGAAAGATGAACTTCACATTGCCATTCAGATTATCTTTCATCTCCGACAATACACACGCAGTACCCAGTAACATGGCCGTATGTGTATCATGTCCGCATGCATGCATAACACCTTCATTCAATGAGGCATATTCAAGACCTGTCTCTTCCTTCAATGGTAATGCATCCATGTCTGCACGTAACGCAATCGTCTTCCCTTCACGTTTTCCTCTCAGCAATCCAACTACACCATAGCCTCCTACATTACGTATAACTTCAAGGCCAAGACCTTCAAGAACTTTTGCAACGAGTTTTGATGTTCTCTCTTCATGCTGACTCAATTCAGGGTGTGAATGAATATCCCTTCGCCATTCGATAACCTTACCGATAAATTTTTCTCCGTACATTTTCATCTCTCCTCGTAGATCTCTATTGTTTCATTAAATCCTCCGAACTTCGATACTTCATTAACCTCTATACCCGTGTAATCCAAACTCGAATCCTCATAGCGTTTGAAATTATATATCGCCTCATTCATCAGTTCAGAGTTGAACAGGCCAAGTTCATTTAACCTCCTGAAGTCCTGTATTTCGATTCCCGTTACCCTCATGAAAAGATTCGGACTCATCTCCTGTATTATGTCCATAAGCGTTTTTTCTCTCTCATCTGTCAGGTACATAAACACCGGAACTCTTGAAAGAAATTTCATCAGCTTCTCCTGTATTTCCTGAATCTTTTTGCGTAACTCTTTCTCCTCCTTCGTAATCTCTTTCCTCGTTGATGTCTCTTCTCCGTTCTTCTTCTTCCTTATGCTCTCTGTCTTGTTGATTATGGTCTCTATTTCCTTATTCAATGCACGGTACGATGTTATCTTCTCAATTGCATTCAGCGCAGATGAATCATTCAGTATCCTCGATAATGTCTCACTGTTCACATTCACCAGTAATGCAGACTGCCATCTACGCGCAAGCATTGATGCACTCGTTCCTGAAACCGCAAAATCAAGAACATCTGACGCATTCAGTTGCTTCATACTCCCTCCGTCAAATGCAAACACAGGAAGAAATCTCATAAATTCTTCCGCTTTCTTCTCTGGATCATCCTCATGAAGATTCAATCTGCACGAATAATCCGCAGCCTGTTTCAATGCACGCTCAATCGCAAAGTCAAAGATGAAACATTCACGCTTCATTATCTCCTCGCATCCGTATTCATCTTCCGCTGTCCATGATGATTGTACACGGAACGCAGCCTGAAAATATGTCTCAGGACTCTTCAGATTACGAAGCATGAATATCGCTGACCAGTACGGTACAGTTACTCCCGTTAAGAGCTTTCCGCATGTCAGTGTTATCGTTCTCGCTTCATCGGGACTTTGAATGTTCTTCATCAGATAATCGAATGCTGCTAATCCGTCTCCGCACGAATCTCCTGCACATAGAATTATCCCGTAATCATGGAAGAACATATCCTCTTCAAGAAGTTTCTTCATGGCCCTGCACGATGCAACATCAGGAAGGAACCATACCGTATGCTTCAGATGTTTCAGCAGATACGAATCAGAATAGGGCATAGGAGGACGGTGTTCACGTCTCAGATTCTCCGTCTCAAACGGAAGATATGCACCCCGAATCATCTGAAGCCATTTCCGAACGTATTCCTCATGAAGAAAACCTGAATCATCAGCCGAAAAAAAGACGTTCAAATCAAAATCATCATATTCTCCAAGCATTTCCATACGCCTTATGCTTCCGGGTATCTTATACACCATCATCACCATTCCCGGCATAGATTCATAAGGATTATGTGCTCCTCTCCATTTCTCTTTGGCTCTTTGCTCATCTGTGTATGTCCAGCTGTATATCTGTTCTTCGATGAATTCCCCTGAGTTCAATGCGCGGAAAGGTGTACCCGAAAGATACAATCTGTACTCCGCAGTAACAGGAAGAAAATCATCATTACCCGTCATTGTCTCATAGTCAGCATCAACATCATATTCATCATCACACCTGAAGAGATTCCTCGCGTTATCCCTCCATGCTCCGAAGTGATATTCATCTATAATTACTATGTCCCAGTGTGTTGTATGCAGAAATTCATTCTTGGCCTTTATTCCTCCGTTCGCATTCCTCCCAAGAAAATCCTGAAACGATCCAAACACTACAACAGGATATTTCTCATCACGGTACATGAATTCATCATCGATTCTCATTCCCTTAACTCCTGCCGTATTAACTGAGATGAACTGCCAGCCTTCAAAATCTTTATGCGTTAAAATATCTTTGCTCCATGATGATTCAACAACCGGTTTGTAGGTTACAATCAGTATATTCATGAAATTCATACGCTTGCATAGCTGATAGGCCGCGAAAGTTTTTCCAAACCTCATCTTTGCGTTCCAAAGGAATTTTCGTGTGTGTCCTGAGTTCCTGAAGTATTCTTCCGTCATTCTTACTGCATGACTCTGTTCAGGTCTCATCTGAAAATCTTCAATCCTAGCACTTAACGTGAACCGTCTTTCACGTACAGCCTCAATTGCACTTCTCACATCATCAATACTGCACTTGAACCATTCTCTTGATTCATTCATGCGTGAGAACCCGTTATGTTCAAGGACTGCATGAACATCTGTATCTCTGAAGACTGTTCCGTCATTCCGAAATGCTGAGACTGTCAGAAGGGTTTTATGCGGAATTCCGGCTGTCTGGGTCTGCTGGGCGATTCGTATTTCAGGGTCGCGGGTTGTGTAGCCTATCTTGATGTAACCTTCGTGATCCGGCACCGAAGGAAGGATATAAGCATAAATTTTCGGAGATGATTTGGAAGGGGATAAAAATATATCGTGAGTTTTCATGCGTTAATCCTCATTAAGTGTCATGGGTCGTATCATTGAATCGATGAATGATATTTCTTCGGGAGTGAGTGAATATTTTGCGTAGAGGTATTCGTCTGTGTATGGGCGTGTGAAATCCTGCATTGGCACTAGCGAATATACTTTACTGGTTGCGTCTTGCGTGTTCTTCTTCAGCAGAACAAGAAATCTGAAAAATTTTGTCGCTATATATGAGAGTACATTTTGGGATGTCTCTTCATCATCAAACGGGCCTATCAACAAATATGTCTCTGTGCATATAGTACCAGGTTCACCGACAAAGGGACGGCCAAGTATCGAATGAGGAAATGAATCACTTCCGCTGCCTAGTCTGGGAATGAACACTTTGTATCTGTCTATAAGGTCTGCATTCTGCGTTATCTCGTCTCTGTTCATGTAGCCTATGCTCTTTTGTGCGTATAGCTTGATGTCTCTTTTGTTTTGTCTTTCTGGCTCACCTGTAACGTATGTTCTTAATCCGAATGGCTTTGATATGCTAACAATATCTGCAAAACTATCTTCATGCAGGCTCTGTACCTTATGCAGTATCGGTATTGCCTCGTTATATCGAATCAATGTGTCGTTTCCTTTTTCCCTCAATGGACGCATCATTACAGATACGTTTTCTCCGATGTGATTCGTTATCTCACAGTCTCCGGGATTGTCTCTGTCCCAAAGGAAATAGCATACCCCTCCTTTAATCTGCACTCCGCTGAAACAGTCATCAGCCTCCGGATAGTCATGAATGATTCTAATTCGTCTGTCATTCAGCATTTCCTCTCTGAAATCATCAAGCCCTTTTCCCCCTGCATACCATCTCGCAGGAATTATCATCGCAATATACTTCGGTTTTAACTTCTTGGCCTGCTCAACAAATTTCTGATATATCGGTACTGCACTTGCACCATAACCGCCATCTCCCATTTGATATGGAGGGTTAGATATTACTACATCAAATTTCATCTTCAATATCTCCTCTGGTCTTTCCGTGTGTATGAATTCATATGCATATTTCTCTTCTCCTTCATCATCTCTCTTTGCTCCGCAGTATATGCACCTTCCGTTACTGCCGTATGTGTGCTCAATCTCCCTGAAACGTATTCTCCCTTCATCATCATCGAATCTGCATACGGAAAATTCACTTTGCACATTCATCGAACAGTAGACAGTCCTGCGTGAGATCATGCCGGTTAAATCCGTTACTGCAATCCCGTAAACCTGATTGCGCATTATGTGTTCGACTCGTTCATGTAAGTCCGGGATTACATCTTTAAGGCCATGTATCAATCTCTTCACTATCTCACGAAGGAAGACCCCTGTTTTGCTCGCAGGGTCTAAGAATTTCGTGTAAGGGTTCGTGAACAGCTCAGGCGGAAGAAGGTTAAGCATATCACTTGCAGTCTTAGGGGGAGTGAATACCTCATCGTTTGAGAGGTTTGCAAGACATGTTAAGATGTCAGGGTTCTTGTTCCGTAAATTGTATATGCTCACCGTCTGCCTCCTGTAGTGTGAATCGTTTTGTTGAAGGTGTTATGCTTCCTTCAGGAAATTTCCACTCCGTGAAAATTATCACAGCGGGTTTCAGTGTATCTCCGCATACTATGTTCTTCTCTAAAATTTCGCGTGCTCTTGTTCTTGCTGTTTCTG
Source organism: uncultured Synergistales bacterium (assembly GCA_905235395.1). Taxonomy (GTDB): domain Bacteria; phylum Synergistota; class Synergistia; order Synergistales; family Aminobacteriaceae; genus JAFUXM01. The sequence continues at coordinate 586 of CAJOLN010000077.1, read as the reverse complement.
AATGTCCCGAATGCGAGTCCCATAATGCATATAACCTTCTTCTGCATACTTCTACGTTGTCGCTGAGAATATCAATGCCGTAAAGAGATGCGAGAGCGATTAATGAATTTCGTTCGTTATCATGAGTTATTGCTGACAGTTTGCGTTTCAGAATCTCTTCAAGAAAATTCCCGTCTCCGCATGCAGGTTCAAGGAAGGTTGCTTCTGTTCTGATGCATTCATCATTCACCATATCGCACATAGCTTTTACTTCACGTTCAGCAGTGAAGACCTCACCATGTGCTGATACTCTTTCGCGTGATTTCACCTGAGTGTTATTCATCATACTCAATGAATTTTTCTCCACAATCATTATCACCTCTGCTCTAAATGATATACTTATCGCTTAAATATTCACAAGCAGGAAGGTTAAAACTTTGGAAGACAGAGAAAAGAAAATTATTCGTGTCAGCTTAATCGGAATCACTGCTAATGTTCTTCTCGCAGTATTCAAATTTCTTATCGGCTTAATCTCTAATTCTATTGCAATCATGATTGACTCTCTGAACAATGCAAGCGATGTTCTCTCGTCAGTCATAACTATAAT
>CAJOLN010000076.1 GCA_905235395.1 uncultured Synergistales bacterium | reverse complement strand
AAACCCTTTCTTGCATGTTTAATCATGTTGCCGGATTTCTTGATGACTCTCACGCTTCCCCATGCGAGATCATAATGTTCACGTTCATATAACTCTGCCATTGTTGAGACTGCATCAGGTTCATAAAAATCATCAGCGTTAATCTGACCGACAATTTCACCATGTGCCATATTCGCACCCTTATTGAGTGCGTCATACATGCCTTTATCGTGTTCAGATATGACCTTCATGTTTCGTTCTGGAATTGAATTGAACTGTTCAATATATGATTCTGCAATTGAAACTGTATTATCTTTTGATAGTCCGTCTATCACAATATATTCTATTCGCTTGTATGTTTGATTCATTACTGACTCTATTGTTCGTGCAATCGTGGCTTCACTGTTCAATGCGACAGTTAGAATCGTTACGGGGATATCTGTCATTGTAATCGTCATCGTCCTTCTGGAATTTTCTGCGATTATAACACTTATATGTTGACTTTTATGAAACCCTCTGCTAATCTTATCAGCGTTTTAATCTTATTGGCACTCATTAAAATAGACTGCTAAGACAAGAAGAGGAGGTGAGTAAAAATGACAGAAAGACAGTTAAGCATAATTCTCGCAGTAGTATACGAGTACATAAAGACAGGAGAGCCAGCAGGATCCCGCACACTAGTGAAGAAATATATAAAGTGGTTAAGCCCTGCAACAATCCGCAATGAAATGGCTGACCTCGAAGAAATGGGTTATCTGTATCAGCCTCACGCATCATCAGGAAGACTTCCAACAGCGTTGGCATATCGTGTGTACGTTAACAGCATAACGGCAAGAGCACGAACGCATTCACATGAGGCAGACATTCGGAAAGAGATACTCGGAAGCAAAAGCGGACTTGAAGAATTGCTGAATCACATTACTCACCTGATGGCCAGATTGACTCACTGTGTGGCAGTTGCGGCTGTACCGACATTGAATGACGCAAAGATTCAGCACATTGATTTAATAACTGTCGGAGGAGATAACATTCTCGCATTGATAGTTCTCGAAGGAGGATTAGTTCATCATTCGCAGTTCAAGCTGAATTATGAAGTCATACCCGGAACACTTGAGGAACTCAGCAGAAGAATCAGTGCAGTAGCATGCGGTCATTCGTGGAGTCAAATTCGCGGAACATTATACGGTTATGTTCTCGACGGCTTAGAGAAGACAGAGGCAGCATGTCAGGCAGCATTGAAGGAACTCGATAACTTCCTTACGAATAAGAACTATAGATTTTTCTCGTCAGGTACAAGACAGATATTAGAGATGCCGCATTTTCATGAGCTATCACGTCTTCAGGCTGTGCTGACGATACTGGAGCAGGAAAAACCATTAGCTCATCTTGTAGAGAAGTGCAAAAACTCCAGAAATGTAAAAATTTCGATTGGTTCAGAGAATGAGACCGAAGGCATGGAAGATAACGCAATGATTCTTATTCCCGCGAGGCCAAGACAGCAAAAGGCAGTTCTAGGTTTAATAGGGCCGCTGAGAATGGATTATGAAAAATCAATCAGTGTCCTTGAGAGTGTAGCAGAAGTATTAGACGAAGATTCATATTTGAGAGGAGGCGATTCGATTGGAGAATGAGAATCTTGAAGAGGAAGAGATGACCGAAGAGATTCAGAATGAAGAAAGTGAAAGTGAACCAGAAGATGAAAAAGATAAACGCATAAAAGAACTTGAACATGATTTAGCGGTATGCAGAGCTGATTCATATAACTACCGTCAAAGAGTGATAAAGGAACGAAATGAAACACGTAAACGTTCACAGGAAGAAGTCATAACGGCAATACTTCCCGTACTCGATAATCTCAACAGGGCACTTGAATCCGCACATATGAATGACGGTAATAACATTCTCGTAGGCGTTGAAATGGTGCAGAGACAATTCATGAGTGTACTTGAAGGTTTAGGTGTCAGCGAGATAAAAACGGAAGGTGAATCATTTGACCCATTACTGCATCACGCGTCAGGTACAGAAGAAGTTGATGATGAAACTCTTGACGGGAAAATCATAACGGAAAACTTAAAAGGTTACAGGACAAAAGAAAGAGTATTGAGGCCGGCACAGGTAACGGTCGGGAAGAAGAAAAATAAAAATTAAAGAAGGAGAATAAATATTATGGCAAAAGTAGTAGGAATAGATTTAGGAACAACGAACTCATGCATAGCAGTGCAGGAAGGCGACCAGACAACAATAATTCCAAATAATGAAGGCGCAAGAACTACACCTTCAGTAGTTGCATTCACAAAGGACGGAGAAAGACTCGTAGGTCAGCTTGCAAAACGTCAGGCAATAGTGAACGCAGACAGAACGATAATGTCAATCAAGCGTGAAATGGGCACAGAATACCGTGTGAATATCGACGGCAAAAAATATACACCTCAGGAAATTTCAGCAATGATACTTCAGAAATTGAAGAGGGACGCAGAAGATTATCTCGGTGAACCAGTAACGAAGGCAGTAATCACAGTGCCTGCATATTTCACTGACGCACAGAGACAGGCAACGAAGGACGCAGGAGCAATAGCAGGACTTGAAGTTCTGAGAATCATAAATGAACCAACGGCTGCATGTTTAGCATACGGAGAGAATAAGAAAGAAGAACATAATATCCTCGTGTTTGACTTGGGCGGCGGAACGTTCGATGTCTCAATTCTGGAAGTTGCTGAAGGAGTGTTCACAGTTCTTGCGACTGCCGGCGATAACAGGTTAGGCGGAGATGACTGGGACAATCGTATAGTTGAATGGATAGTGAGTGAATTCAAAAAGACAGAAGGAATTGACCTTAAAAATGATTCAATGGCCATGCAGAGATTGCGTGAGGCAGCAGAGAAAGCAAAAATTGAACTCTCGAACATGACAGAGACGACAATATCACTGCCATTCATCACGGCGAATCAGACAGGCCCGAAGCACCTTGAAATGAAACTCACGCGTGCAAAGTTTGAAGAGATGACAGCAGACCTTCTTGACCGAACGATAAAGCCAACACAGAGAGCACTTGAGGATTCAGGATTGAGTGCCGGAGAGATCAGCAAGGTTCTGTTAGTCGGAGGCTCAACACGTATGCCTATGGTTCAGAAAAAGATTGTTGCATTGCTCGGCAAAGAACCAACGAAGGGCATTAACCCTGATGAATGTGTCGCGGCAGGAGCAGCAATTCAAGGTTCAATTCTCGGAGGTGAACGAAAAGACGCAGGTATAGTTCTCGTTGACGTTACACCTTTGACACTCGGCATTGAAACGCTCGGAGGAATCATGACGAAGATGATTGAAAGAAACACAGCAATTCCTGCAAAGAAAAGCGAAATTTTCACGACAGCACAGGACAATCAGCCTCAGGTAGAAATTTTGGTGTATCAGGGTGAACGTAAAATGGCAAAAGATAATGTTGCACTCGGACACTTCACACTTGACGGGATTGCTCCAGCTCCGAGAGGAATTCCTCAGATTGAGGTTACGTTCGACATCGACACAAACGGAATAGTGAACGTATCAGCACGAGATAAGGGAACAGGCAAGGAACAGAAAATCACGATTCAGTCATCGAATCTCTCAAAGGAAGAGATTGAACGCATGAAGAGAGACGCTGAAGCCCACGCTGATGAAGATGAAAAGAAGAGAGCAGACGCTGAAGCACGCAATGAGGCAGATGCGGCTGTGTTCAGTGCAGAGAAGCTCATGAATGAACTAGGCGACAAGATGACACCTGATGAGAAAGGCAAAGTGAATGCGAAAGTTGATGCGCTCAAGAAGGCAATTGAATCAAATGACACATCAGCAATGAAATCTTTGAAGGATGATCTTAGCAAGACTATGCAGGAATTCGGCGCAAGGCTGTATCAGAATACAGGCAATAATGACAACGAAACAGTAGATGCGGAATTCAGCGACAAGAATTAATATGTAGAAAGTGAATCGTAAATCCCGGTCGCAAATGGCCGGGACTTTTTTTAATGCATCAGCACAACTACGGTCTCAACATGTGCAGTCTGTGGGAACATATCAAATGCACGAATGCTCACGAGATTATATCCATGAGACGAAAATATTTTACAATCCCTTGCTAATGTTGCAGGGTTGCACGACACATATACTATTCTCTTCACACCGAAATTATTAATTGCTTCAATCACACTTTTCGCACAGCCGTCACGAGGAGGATCTAATACCACACAGTCATATGAATCTTTCAGGTCTGCAATCACTTCTTCTGAACGTCCGCAGAGTGCATGAACATTATCGAAGCCATTAGCTTTGAGATTCCTAACTGCCATGTGAACAGCACCGCGAAATTCTTCAACACTAGTAACATATTTCGCTGATCTGGCCAAGTAACATGTGAGCGATCCCGTTCCGCTGTAGAGTTCGAGAACATTCTTTGCACTTTCAATTTGTGATGACGCATACGAAAATAATTTTTCGGCTTGACCCGTATTAACCTGAAAGAATGATGCAGTATCAAATGACAAAACGAAATTTCCGAGTCGCTCAGTGATTAAACCTGAACCTTTTAAATTCTCTGTGTATGTTCCTAATATCACATTGCCGGGCTTGGAATTGTAATTTAATGTCACAGTTGAAGCATTGACCATAGACGCAAGAGATTTAATGCCTTTCTGCGATATCTTTCCGTTGATTACGAATGACAATAGCGTGTCTCCTGTGTTCATTCCGGTGCGTGAGATTATGTGCCTGAGCTTGCCTGTGTGACTGCGTTCATCATAGCCTGTTATATTCAGCCTGCCTAATGAATCAAGAATATTTTTGTACATGAAATTAATTTTCTCAGCGTTGACCAGGCAGTTCCGAATCAATTCAAGCCTGTGAGTTCCTGCACGATAAAAGCCAGTCATGATTCTTCCGTTGATGTCCTGAACTGGAAACGCCGCCTTGTTACGATAACCCCATGATGACGGTGAAGGTTCACATACAAGCTCATCAAAACTCTTCCGCTCAAAACCTCCAATTCGAGTCATTGCGTCACGAACGAGTTCTGCTTTGAGTTTCAATTGCGAATCGTAACTTGCATGCTGAAGCTGACAACCTCCGCATTTGCCGTAATATCTGCACTTGGGATTTACTCTTCCTGATGAATGACGCTCAACTGAAATTGTATCTGCTATCATGAAATCCTTCTTGCGTGATACGATTTTTGCATTCACGATTTCGCCGGGCAATGCTCCCTGAACAAATACAACGCCTCTGTCAGTTCGTGATATTCCAGTTCCGTCACTCGATAACGCAGAGACCTCAAGAGTTACACGTTCACTGTCAGACCATTTTTTCAGGATCAACAGCCTCCTCGAATTTTTCAGGTGTGAGAAGTCCAAGCTCAACACATGCTTCCTTCAGTGAAATATTTTTACTGTGCGCAAGTTTCGCTGCCTTCGCTGCATTCTCATATCCTGTAATGGGATTCAATGCAGTTACTAGCATAAGTGATTTGTTGAGATTGTCTTTCATTTTTTCACGATTGGCTTTGATTCCAGAAACGCAATTAGCCTCAAATGATGTAATTGACTCTGAGAGAAGCCTAACTGACTGAAGGAAGTTATATGCGCATACCGGCATGAATACGTTAAGTTCAAAATTTCCCTGTGAAGCAGACATACTCACTGCAACATCATTGCTCATTACCTGAACTGCTACCATTGTAACCTGCTCGCACTGTGTCGGATTCACTTTGCCGGGCATGATTGAACTTCCCGGTTCGTTTTCGGGAATCACAATCTCGCCTAATCCACATCTTGGCCCTGACGAAAGCCAGCGTATATCGTTCGCAATCTTCATCATGTCTGCGGCTAATGCTTTCACTGCACCATGAGCAAAAACGATTTCACTTTTTGATGTGAGTGCATGAAATTTATTCCTGGCGGGAATAAACTTTTTGCCTGTGAGATTCGTTAATGCCTTCGTAACTTCTGCGTCAAAATTCGCAGGTGCATTTAATCCTGTGCCTACTGCTGTGCCTCCGATTGCAAGTGCATACATGGCCTTTGATGATTCAGTAAGCATATCTTCATCAGCTTCAAGACTTGAACGCCAGCCTGAAATTTCCTGCGAGAATCTTAACGGTGCTGCGTCCTGCAAATGCGTTCTGCCTGTCTTAATGATGTCTTCATTTTCCGATTCTAATCGCCTGAACGTCTCAGTAAGTTTTCTCACTGCGGGTATCAGTTCATTCTCAACAGATAAGACTGCGGCCATGTACATAGCTGTTGGGAAAGTATCATTTGAACTCTGAGACATATTTACATCGTCATTAGGGTGCAGTAATTTTTTTCCTGCGATTTCATTTCCACGATTCGCTATGACCTCGTTCACGTTCATGTTCGACTGCGTTCCCGATCCTGTCTGCCATACGACCAGCGGAAAATTACCACTGAGTTTATCCGCAAGAATTTCATCTGACACACTGACAATTATATTTTTTTTCTCATCGGTCATGCGTTCAGGAATCAAAATGTTGTTGGCGATTGCACATGCCTTCTTGAGATATGCAAATGCCTTTATGATTTCACGAGGCATAGTTTCAATTCCGACTCCGATTCTGAAATTCTGACGGCTTCGTTCAGTCTGTGCTCCCCAGTACACATTTGCGGGTACTCTCACTTCACCCATAGTGTCATGTTCAATTCTGTATTCTATTTCTGATGCGCCCCTTCCCATTCAAAATGTTCACCAAGATAGAATTTACGTGCAAGTTCATTCTCTGCAACCTCAGCAGGAGAACCGGCAAGAAAAATTTTACCGTCATGAATCAAATATGTCCTGTCAGTTATGCTTAACGTCTCGCGTACATTGTGGTCTGTGATGAGAATACCATAGCCCTGCGCTTTGAGTTCGTGAATCATCGTCTGAATGTCCGCAACTGCAATCGGATCTATTCCGCTGAAAGGTTCATCAAGCAAAATAAATTTCGGTTTCATTGTGAGTGCACGTGCAATCTCAACGCGTCTTCGTTCACCGCCGGAGAGTGCATAACCTTTAGTATCAGCGATGTGTGTAATCTTGAACTGTTCAAGCAATTCATCAGTGAGTTTATCTGCAAATTTTTTTCTGCCTGTTTCTTCCCATACTAGATTAATATTCTCTCGCACTGTAAGATTTCGGAATACAGATGCCTCTTGCGGAAGATAACCTATGCCTGCTCTTGCACGTTCATACACAGGAAGTGAAGTTATTTCATGGTCATCAATTTCAACTTTACCTGCATCAGGCTTAATAAGTCCGACAATCATATAGAACGATGTAGTTTTACCTGCTCCGTTAGGGCCAAGAAGACCAACAACTTCACCTTCATTAACGTTTATGCTTACGTTTCCGACAACGAGTCTTCCGCTATAACTTTTGCGTAATTCAGATGCAGATAGTCCTTTCATTTGTTGCGTGTTCTCCTGGTTCTTGATTTTGCTTTTGGTTTTGGCTGTTCCGTCTGCGTGTTTGAATTATTCCCTGTGACCTGTGAGGGCTTTCTTTCACGTGATAAGTCTATTGTAATCTCTGCACGTTCAGTTGTAGGTTCACCGTTCGTTTTGCGTGTCAGTCCTCCGAGTGCCTCAACGCGATTCTGTTCCGGGAAATACACTATTGAATCTGATCTCAATGTTCGTCCTCCCTGAACTGCTACTACATGGCCGCTTACTACTACGCTTCCTCGTGCAACTGAATATAATGCGCTGTCTCCTCTGAGGCTCACGGGAGCTTCATTCGTTTTTGGTCTGCCTTTAATCCATACACCTTTTTTCGCTGTCATGTCATGAAGTTCTCCTCCGCGTAAACTTCCTTCAACAGCACCTGCTCCAAATGTTATGCCTCTTGAACGGTCTTCGAGATTTTTTGCGTTCACTAACCAGAATTTTGTCTGCCTATCATCGCCTGATGGTGTGGTGAATCCTCCGAGACCTGTTAATGTTAGTCTGTCTGCATCAAGATACATAGATTCCGCCTTTAACGCCGTTCTGAAATCTACAGCTTGGTATGTCTGCGAATGAAATTAATAATCTTCCTGCTTTGATGTCTACCTTATCACCCATCCATTTGCCTTGTGCTGTTATTCCGCGTTCAAAGTTCACTTCTCTCCGGTCAATGTTCCCAGTTCCTAATGGAGCATTCACATTGAGGTCTCCTGCTGTGATACGCACATCACCTTCTGCGAGGAAGTCTCCGGTCTGAGCATCGAATCTCATTCTGTTGGCTGAGAGGGTAGCTCTATCGGGAAGTCTTTCATCGAGTGAATAAGCTGCTTGTGAATGAATGCATA
>CAJOLN010000075.1 GCA_905235395.1 uncultured Synergistales bacterium | reverse complement strand
AGTCATATGTTCGAGGCAGTAGGTGCGTATCATGCCGGTAAACTCGATGAGGCAGGGGTTGAAGACTACACAGAGAATGCGTGCCCTTCATGCGGTTCATGTTCAGGAATGTACACGGCTAATTCAATGAACTGTCTTACTGAAGCAATCGGAATGTCATTGCGAGGAAACGGAACGATACCAGCTCCGTACAGTGCAAGAATCAGACTCGCAAAATTGACGGGCATGAAGATTATGGAACTCGTAGAGAAGAATATACGACCAAGAGACATAATGACTCATGACGCGTTCAGAAATGCAGAAGCGGTTGATATGGCGCTTGGCTGTTCAACAAACACTATGCTTCATCTTTCAGCGATTGCGCATGAGGCAGGAGTAACAATCAATCTCAGCGATGCAAATTCAATCAGTGAACGTACACCTAACCTCTGTCATCTTGCTCCTGCTGGTGATACCTTCATGGAGGATTTAGACCGTGCAGGCGGAGTTTACGCAGTCATGAATGAACTCGCAAAGAAGAATCTGATTCGCACAGACCTGATTACTGCAACAGGAAAGACAGTAGCCGAGAATATTTCAAATGCACATAATACAGATGAAAATATCATTAGGCCAATCGATAAGCCATATTCACCAAACGGAGGCATTGCTGTACTGAAGGGTAATCTTGCACCAGACGGGTGCGTAGTGAAACGTTCAGCAGTTGCACCAGAGATGATGAAGCATGAAGGTCCTGCAAGAGTGTTTGATTCAGAGGACGATGCGATACGCACGATTTATGACGGAGGAATCAATCCCGGCGATGTAGTTGTTATTCGCTATGAAGGCCCAAAAGGCGGCCCCGGCATGAGGGAAATGCTCAACCCAACAAGTGCAATCTGCGGAATGGGACTAGATACCAGTGTTGCATTAATCACAGACGGAAGATTTTCGGGTGCAACAAGAGGAGCGAGCATAGGCCATGTTTCACCAGAGGCAGCATCAGGAGGAAACATCGCACTCGTTCATGAAGGAGATACAATCAGCATAGACATCAATGCGTATAAGATTGAGCTGAAAGTTTCAGATGAAGAGCTTTCGAGAAGACGAGCAGAATGGAAAGCACCAGAGCCGAAGATAAAGACAGGATACCTTGCGAGGTATGCACGGTTTGTTACGTCAGCAGACAAAGGTGCAATCTTAGAATAGAGCATACGATTCATAAATGATTCAGAGATACCTTCAGTGTAAAAGCTGAGGGTATTTTTTTTTCCCCGTGATAATATTCCGCATACTCTTAACGTCAGCAGACAAAGGTGCAATTCTGGAATAACGCTCTGAAAAATTTTTGCTCTCCTTGAAAAAAAAATTGTAAGATATTTTATATATTTTGGTTGTATACCATAAAAGTAAGAATTTTCATAAAGAAGAGGTTACATTATGAAACACAAATTAATATTATGCGTTGTGGTGCTGGTTGCAATACTAGCTGCCGAAGCGTTGGAGCCGACCTTCCCGAATCGTATGACCTTCGGGATTATGGTCTCTCAACGCCAGTAAGGAATCAGGAGCAATTCGGAACGTGCTGGGCGTTCGGAGCTACTGCTTCCGTTGAAAGTGCTTACCTCAAATACCTCAAAGACAAAGGCGTGGATATAAGTCAATTCACGGGAGTTATGGATGATGTGGATTTTTCGGAGCTTCATATGGCTTGGTACATACGTAACGACCCGGACAGACGCAAGCGCAACACTGGAAGTAATCCACGAGATTTAAGTCTTTCGTCACTATCAAGTGCTTCACACCTCGTGTCATTAGCATATTTAACGAGGCTTAACGGCCCTGTTCTTGAGAAGTATCTGCCTTATCTCTCAAGTGAACGTCTGGCAATATTAGGTTACACCGACAAAGTTCCTAGTGTCTGGTATAAGACCAAAGAGTACCCTTCCTACGCAAATATACGCGCCCTCGCAGATCTTAATAGAAGCAGGCTTGGCGGAAACGTCATTCCCGACGAAAAAGATGAAGCTATTATACCCGATAAAACTCCGCTGGTTCTGAGGGTAACTGATGCTTTATACGCCTCCCGAATTCCTTTTATTCTCAGGGGTGGTGAAGGTAGAAATGTGGTCACCGATCCAAATGTGGTAAAGGAGCTTGTAATGGAATATGGTGCTGCGACCGTAGCTTACCAACATGATAGGGATGATGCAGCTAAATCATTAACAGGAATAGCTTATCCTACACCTCCAGGCTACTACCACGTAGGCAGGGACACGAATCATTTAGTATCATTAATCGGCTGGGACGATAATTATCCCGTTGAAAAATTAACAAATAAAAATGATCGTCATCCAAATGAGCCTGGAGCATGGCTGATCAAAAACTCGTGGGGTGATGATTGGCTTTGGCGCTACCAAACCAGCAGTGATTTGGAGCTGACGGAGGAATCCAAGCTGGTGGTGAATGTTTGGAGCGATGACGAATTAGTCAGTACTGACGCTTTTTTGTACGAAAACACTTTTACGGTAATATCTGCTGATTTGGGAAGGGACGCTGATGGCAATGTCATGGACTATCTTGTCTTCGACAATGATAAAAATTACACTTTCAGCGGCGATGAAACACCTTGGGGTTTTTCTCCAGTGTACCTGGTCAGCTCCGACGAAGTTTTAAATGAATTTGCTTTGGGCAATATGCGTTGGGGCGGCGGATACTTCTACATGTCGTATGAGAATTCTATTTCGACTGTCTGTGTGTACCAAGTCGAGGATGTTGCTCCAACGGATACAACTATCACAGTCTATGACCATACACCTATAGGCTGGTGTGATGTTGTGGGCGGATCAGATAATGACAGGAAAACTATGACTGCTGCTAACACCTTCAAGGCTCTTTACGAGGGAGAAAAGTTTGAAGGATTTTCATACTACACGACAGAGGCAGGTGCTAAGGTAAACTGGCGGGTGTACTACAACATTCCTGATAAGCCTACAGCAGCTCCATATTCAGACTCAGACAGCTTTATAGAAGGCAGTCGAACGGAAAAATATGCAGGCTACCACACTGTTAAAATGGACGAACTAATACCTTTGGAACAGGGTACATATTTCAGTGTTGTTTTGGAGATAACCAATCAGTTTACACATTACCCTATGGTAGTTGAACGCAAGATAGAGGGCAGGTCAGATTTTGCGGCTGTCCATGACAATGAGAGCTGGTTCAAGTATTCTTCTAATGACATTTGGGTGGACGGAATAGAGACAGTAACTGAAAACACGCGAACACATAAAATGCAGTACGTACCTATGAATGCGTGCATAAAGGCCTTTACGCTCACTGAGTACCCCGATAATCCTATTTCTGAAGACCAGAATACAATACTCTTAAAACCCATTAACAATTTTCCGTTTGTGAGGAACGTATCACAAGCCGTAGATTCAAAAGGGCAAAGAACTAACTCACAGATTCCAAATGAACCTCTCGATCTAAGGTGGATATTCACGCCCGCAGATTCGGCTGATAATGAATATATCGAAGGTACGGAGATAACGTATTACCTCGTGAACATATCTGAAGCATATGAATTTGTTGATGAGAATAGTTTACCAACTACGGAAGATCCAACTGGCTTAGACCCTTATGATACAGAGGGTGAATTTGATCCGCTCTTTGATGAAAACTTGAGACCTGATGAGTACTGGTTAGATGATGAAGGTTTAGAGTGCCCTGTTTACGGCCCGTTTGTTACGAAGATTGAGTCTCTTTCAGCTAGCTACGATGTTAATGGAGTTGTCCTTGATGTTCATAAGCTGGCGTATGATGCTGATGCTGATAGAGATGATGTAATATTTGGAAAAGTGCCGAAGGGTTATTACGATTTCGTATACGGCAAAAAGGGCGAAGACCTCTACGGGCTTGTCCAGCTCAGACTCGCCTCAACGATTCAGGACGATGAAGAGCCAGAACCAGAACCTACTCCAACTCCAGAACCAGAACCTGAACCCATAGTTGCCTCATCAGGAGGAGGAGGCTGCAACACAGGATTGAACTTCTCAGCCTTCATCATGCTAATAGGAATCGCGTTGTCAATGAAGAAACGTTAAAATCGAATCAGAATCAGCAAACAAAAAATGAATCCCCCAGTCTGAAAAAGGCCGGGGGATTTCTTTATGCCTAATGCTATAATACCAGTCGTAATTTTTCAATTCAACGGAGGAATCTATTCACTATGGCAAAATTTTGTGAGTGCTGCGGGCGCGGGCCTGTGGCAGGAAATGCAGTAAGCCATTCAAATCGTCATACGAGACGCAGATGGAACATTAACCTTCAGAGCGTGAAGGTAGATGCAGGAGACGGAACAACAATAAAAGTCCGTGTATGCACAAAATGTTTGAAGTCTGGCTTTGTGAAGAGGGCAGTTAATGCAAATTAAGCGTCTTGAATCACTTGAACAAATTGACTCGCAGTTACTTCTCTTAACGGAGGAGGACTGCGGAAGTCTTTCATCATTGAGTGAATTTGATAAAAGTTTCCGCGAGATAACAGAGAAGCTCATAAAGCGGAAGGATTTTGACGGCAAGAGGGGAAAGAATTTACGAGTTCCGTTACTCGAAGGAAATTTATATCTCATTGGACTTGGCAAAAAGGATAAATGCAATCTCAATCTCATTCGCGATTCTTTAGCGTGGGGATTGAGGACAGCAGGCAGGAATCATGCAAAGAATGCGGCAGTGAATCTTTCACACCTGAAATCATTTGATGATCTGAGCTTCGTACTTGGTGAGGCAGCTAGTTTATGCGGCTATGTATTCGACAAATACAAGAAGAAAGATGAAAGCTATGAACCGTTTGCACTGACAGAAATATATTCAGATATATATGAACCTGAAGAATTCAGGAAGGGCATTGTGTTTGCAGATGCACAGGTATATTCCCGAAGTTTAGCCAATGAACCCGGATGTGTGATAAATCCCGGTACACTTGCAGAAGAGGCAGAGAGACTCGCAAAAGAATGCGGGCTTGAATGCGAAGTGTGGAATGAAGAGAGATTACATGCTGAGAATATGGGAGCATTGCTTGCAGTCGGAAGCGGCTCAAAGAATCCCCCCAGACTGATTCACCTGACATACAAGCCGAAGAACGCGAAAAAGAAAATTGCAGTTGTCGGAAAGGGACTAACATTTGACAGCGGCGGATTAAATATTAAGCCTGAAAACTTCATGCTCACGATGAAGGGCGATAAGACTGGTGCATGTAACGTTCTGGGAATCATGAAGGCAATTTCGGAATTGAAACCAGATGTTGAGGTTCACGGAATATTATCGTCAGCGGAAAACATGCCTTCAGGGAGTTCATTCAGACCAGATGACATAATTCTTGCGCGTAACGGTAAGACGATTGAAATCAACAATACCGATGCTGAAGGAAGATTAGTGCTTGCTGACGCGTTATCTCTTGCAAGTGAACTGAATCCTGATGTCATTATTGACATGGCCACGTTGACTGGAGCATGTGCTGTTGCGTTGGGTAACTGGAGAGCAGGATTATTCGTGAATGATGATGAACTTGCAGGAAAGTTATTGCATTCATCAGAGAGAAGCGGTGAATCATTCTGGAGAATGCCTCTTGAAGATGAACATATCGCTGAGACTCTGAAATCACCATATGCAGATTTGGTGAACTGCGGAAAACGTTACGGCGGAGCAATATTCGCGGCGTTGTTCCTGAAGGAATTTGTCGGCGAAAATATCTCGTGGGCACATATGGATATTGCGGGGACAGATTTCAAGGATAAGGAGTACGGGATATACTCAAAGGGTGCAACTGCATTCGGAGTACGTACATGCCTTGATTATATTATGAGGCTGTAATTATGAGGATTAATTACTCAGTAATTTTGCCCCCCCCCAGTTAAGTAAAATACGCATTAATATATCGACAATCAGCCGTGAAGGTTTTGCGGTCATTATGACTGTGATTCATTCACGGTTTTTTTGCGTTCAAAGGAGGTTGATTAGGATATGTATCTTTATGGCAAGAAAGTTATGCTTCGCGCAGTTGAAGAGGAAGATTTAGAAATGCTTCGTGAACTTACAAACAGCCCTGAATTTGAGAAAGTAATTGTAGGCTGGTCATTTCCAATATCAAAAAAAGACCAGGCTGAATGGTTCAAAAACTGCAAGAACGATTCATCACATCTCAGATTCATTATTGCCAATAAAGAAGGCGAATCTGTAGGTATGATTGGACTGCGTGATATAGATTGGAAGAATGGTTCAGCAACAGGACTAGGTATGCGGATATTCAGAGGAAAGAAAAATACTCAGGGTTTGGCCGCTGACGCATGGATGACTTTGCTCCGTTATGCTTTCAATGAGCTTCGTCTTAACAGAATCAGTATCAGCATACTCGAATATCATCTAATGTCCCAGAAGATAAATGAGAGTGTAGGCTTCAAAGTTGAAGGTAAAAAAAGAAAAGCTATATACAAAAACGGAAGATATAATGACTTAATTATTTTGGGATGCCTTAAGAGTGATTATGAAGAACTTGTTGCATCTAGTCATTACTGGGAAGAGGACAACGAAGAATAATGTATCTTTATGGCAAGAAAATCATTCTTCGCGCAATCGAAGAGGAAGACTTAGAAATGCTGCGTGAGCTTACAAATGATCCTAACTTCGAGAAGGTAATAGTTGGCTGGTCATTCCCAGAATCAAAGAAGGATCAATACGAATGGTTCATGAATTGCAGAAACGATTCATCACATCTCAGATTCATTATTGCTACCCCCCCCTACACATATCAAACACACAAAATTCAACAGTTGGAGAATCACTCGGTATGATTGAAATGCAGGACATAGATTGGAAAAACGGTTCCGCTGTTGCCTGTGGAATGAGAATATTCAAAGGAAAGAAAAATACTCAGGGTTTAGCCGCTGATGCATGGATGACTTTGCTCCGTTATGCTTTCAATGAGCTTAGACTCAACAGAATTGGTAATAGTATCCTCGAATATAATTTGATGTCTCAGAAGATATACGAGAGTGTAGGCTTCAAAGTTGAAGGAAGAAAAAGAAAAGCTATATACAAAAACGGGAGATTCAATGACCTGATTATCATGGGATGTCTTAAAAGCGATTACGAGGAACTGATTGCGTCCAATCATTACTGGGAGGAGATTCAGGAATGAAAGGCTTCATCTCCGAGAGCGCAAAGATAAAGAATTCAGTGTACCCTGAGAACATAAAGTTATACCGCAATACTGTTCTTGAAGATTCAACATGCGGTGAATTTGTTACTGTCGGTGATGACACTACAATAGAACGCAGCAGACTGGGCAGTCATATAGCAATCAACAGAAGAAGCTACATTTAATGACAGCATCATAGAAGATTTCACTTACGCCGGAATAAATACTACAATCAATTTCGCCTCAATTGGAAAATTCTGCTCAATAGCACGCAACGTTGATATAGGAGGCTTCGATCATGACTATCATAAAGTAAGCACAATGCCGGCATTCAGATTCGGGCAAATGATAACTGGTTCTCTTCCTGAAACGAGTCATAATGAGCTGTGTATCATCGGCAATGATGTATGGATAGCCGCAGGTGTGAATATCCTGCATAAAGTCAAAATCGGGAATGGTGCAGTCATAGGAGCTGGTGCAGTAGTAACGAAAGATATTCCGCCGTATGCAATAGCTGCCGGAGTCCCTGCAAAAGTGATAAAAACTGCAGATGAATATAAAGAGACAATTGCTAAGGAATCCCTTCATTTAGGCCATTTAAGAGGTCAGGAGAAAGATAAGGCACTTATGAAATACTTTGGGTATCAAGGTGATTCTAAAGGAATTTACTATTGAAATAATATCATTACGAAAGAGGATAAGATAATGATAGACAATAATAAAATCAAGCAATTCCCTAAGGACAGTTTGTTCTTGGTAACTGGTGGAGCTGGTTTCATAGGGTCAAATCTTTGTGAAGCTATTCTTGAATTGGGCTATAGGGTACGTTGTCTGGACGACTTATCAACAGGGAAACAAGAGAATATTGATTTATTTATTAATAATTCGAACTATGAGTTTGCTT
>CAJOLN010000074.1 GCA_905235395.1 uncultured Synergistales bacterium | reverse complement strand
GACATGGCCGCAGATTATGTTACGCGCATTCAAAACGAAATCAGCGCAGATATTTCTCGTCTCAGAGTATCAGTTGAGAAGGAGCTTGAAGGTTTTCCACTCGCAAGTTCAGACATATCCCAAAGAATTGAAGAACTCACTGCACTGTCCGAAAGAGCTTCCGATGATACAGCATCATGGGGCTACACTAATGACGAAAGAGATCATTATTCGCACATACTCTCGGAAATGATTACGACATATTCATCGTATGCGGCAATCATTCAGGGTCATACGATAACGCAGACTGCATCAATAGATATATCAACACTGCAGAATATACAATCGCCGGATATAAATACAAGCGATAATCTGAGGCAGGAGATTTCAAGAGTTTCACGCACTCTTGATGTTCAGGTGTTCTATTTGCAGTCGAAAATGGGCAAGCTCAAACTTGAACTCGAAGAAGCCTCACTGCTTCAGAAACAGCTAAAGGCAGCCCAAGAAGGAGGAGAAGCAATAGAACGTCCGCGTATGCATATTCTGAGTCTCGAAAATGCGCGGATCAATGCAGCTCTTACACGTCTTCAGGTTCTCGAACAGAAGAAAATTTTTGATGAGAACGTTCTGACCATTCAGAGACTGAGAAGGCAGCTTGCGGATATTCAGAACAGGCTTTTATTCACCCCTGAGATTTTAGCGTCAAACATTGAGGCACTTAATGCGCGTCTTAAAGAGATTAGTACAGAAATGAAAGCTGCAAGGAAGGCACTTGAGTCTGCAAATTCAGCCGTAAGACGAGTGAGAAATTCACTTACTTCTGCTGATCTGAACGGTGAACTCACAAACGCTTCAAGTTTATTCATGTACAGAAGATCCCGCGTAACATACTGGGAATACATGCTTACCCTTCTGAATGACGAAGGAGATTTAGTGCGTGAGATTCAAGATGTATGGCAGAAAAGATATGACCTCTTCCATGATACGACTGCAGGCAATGAAATCTGGAAGATACGGGATGAAACACAGGTCAGAATCACAGAATTACAGCGTCAGTTAGAAAGCGCGCGCTCAATGGAAGACTCTACAATACGCGAGATAAATTCTGCACAGTCCTTAGCAGATTCAGAAGAAGTTCCGGTTGAGATTAAGCAGAATCTTCTTCGGACGATAATCAACAGACAGAAAATTATTTCAGACATTGTAGACCGCTACGAAACAATGATACCGAATTCAGTGTTTTATCAGCGCAGGCTGAACTCTGAAGCAAACGATAGCTTAACTACATTGCGTCTGGCTGAAAAAGTCAGCTCATTCAGCAAAGAAACCGTGATGAATTTCCTTGACACAGAATTATGGCAGGGCGAAGGATATTCGGTAACGGTCAGCAAGTTAGTCATTGCAATTCTGGTTTTCCTGTCGAGCTTCTTCCTGAGTTCGCTGGGCAGCAACTGGATAAAGCGCAAAATGATTAAACGCGAAAGAACCAGCATAACGGCAATCAATGCAATTCAGCGCATAACGTTCTATATATTATGGGTAACATTCGCTCTGATTGCACTGAACATAGTCAAAATACCATTAACGGCATTCGCATTCATGGGCGGTGCTTTTGCGGTCGGTATAGGTTTCGGAATGCAGAATATCTTCAACAACTTCATCAGCGGATTCATCGTGATATTTTCTCGTCCGTTCAAAGTTGATGACATAATTGACGTTGCAGGCACACAGGGAAAGGTTCAGGATATAGGCTCGCGTTCAACGACCATAAAGACATGGGACGGTTTCGATGTCATTCTTCCGAACAGATATTTCCTTGAGAACACGGTAACTAACTGGACGAAATCAGATCCGAAGAAACGCGAAGTTCTGAAAGTCGGAGTATCTTATGATTCGGACAGCAGAAAAGTTGAAAAATTATTGATGGACGTTGTGAAGGAGCATTCAAAAGTTCTCAACGACCCTGCACCTTTCGTGATATTCAAGAATTTCGGTGATGATTCCCTCGAATTTGAAGTGTACTACTGGTTTGACCTGCGCACAGCATCAGGGATAAAAGTATCAAGCGACATCAGGCATCATATTCTGGCTGTATTCAACCGTGAGGGCATTAATATTCCGTATCCGCAAAGGGATATACACATCATCGAATCAAAATGCGATAACGAATCAGAAAGTGAGAATAAAGCATGATAAAATATTTAGGCAATTCGAAATTATAATCAGGAGGCTTAAATCTCATAATGAAAAAAATATTTTCTCTTGCGTTAGTTATCGTTATGCTGTTTGCATTCTCTGCATTTGCCGGCCCTATGCCGGGGGGAACTAAACTCATCTTCTCAACAGGCGGAGCACAGGGAACGTATTACGGTTTCGGCGGAGTACTTGCAGGTAAAGTCGGAGAGAAGACATCAACAACTATAACTGCGATCACATCAGGAGGTTCAAAGGCCAATATCGAGGCCATGCAGGACGGAGATGCACAGTTAGGATTTGTTCAGACGGACGTAGGAGCATATGCATACAAGGGAATGAGATTATTCGATGAAAAAATAACGGACTTTTCAACGGTAGCAAATCTCTACATGGAACAGGTACAGATAGTGACGCTTGACCCTTCGATAAAGACAGTAGCGGATCTCAAAGGCAAGAATGTATCAGTAGGTGCTGCGGGTTCAGGCGTGTACTTCAATGCAGTTGACCTTCTGAGTGTCTACGGAATTGACATAGACAAGGACATTAAGCCGACGTACCAGTCATTTGGAGATTCAGTTGAAGCACTTCAGGACGGGAAAATTGATGCGGCATTCATAGTAGCAGGTGCACCGACGACAGCAGTAACATCACTTGCGGCAACAAAGAAGATATATCTTGTCGGTGTAGATGATGAACACATACTCGCGCTCAGAGTAACTTCTCCATATTACAACACGTATGTTATCCCGAAGTCATTCTATGGAACTGATGAAGACGTTACGACTGTTGCAGTAGGTGCGGTAGTGATTGCACGCGATGATGTGAAAGAAGCAGACGTGTACAATTTCCTGTATGGAGTGTTCGAGAATAAGGACGAGATTACAGCGGCACATGCGAAAGGTGCAGAACTGAATCTTGAATTTGCGGCATCATATTCAGCAGTACCTTATCACAAGGGAGCAGTAAAATATTTCCGTGAGAAGGGAATCAAAGTCAGCGGCAAGTAATAAAACTTCAGGAAGGTAACAGGAAAATTTACCGGCGGCTGTGATTAAATTCATGGCCGTCTTTTAATTTAAGGAGTGATAAATGTGATTGATGACAGAGAAATAAAAGAAGACCTTGAAGAAGTAATGAAGAAATATGACCGAGAATCGAACGTGAGAATCTGGGAAGGAACTCCCGCTTTGATTGTACGCTGGGTATCTGCATTGTTCTCACTGTACTGCATATACGTTACGCTTTTCAGCACAGCAATGCCTGAAGTGAGACTGAATATGTTTCTTGGCCTTATTCTTATCATAGGCTACCTTCATTACCCCATACGCAAGACGACACAGAGAGTGAATTACATTCCCATTTACGACATCATCATAATGCTTGCAGGAGTGATACCGTTCTTCTATTTTGCGTTCAATGCCGAGAGCATAATCAAACTTGCATTGAGAGTAACAAGCCCTAGAAACCCGAACTATCATATGATGATAACTATGGCAGTACTAGCGATACTCTCAACAATGGAATTATGCCGCCGTTGTGTTGGGATTCCGATATTATGTGTTGTGAGTTTACTGATGATTTATGCGTTCTCTACAGTTAGATTTGGTAAGGTGCTTTATGATCTGTTCTATTCAACTGGAGACGGACTGAGGAGTGTACCGATAGAAGTATGTGCGAAATATATCGTAGTGTTTATTATATTCGGAGCATTTCTTGAACGTACAGGAATATCATCATTCTTCATCAATTTGGCAAATGCAATCGCGGGAGCAAGTGCAGGAGGTCCGGCGAAGGTAGCAGTAATATCATCAGCATTATGCGGAATGGTTTCAGGTTCGAGTGTGGGCAATACAGTTACGACAGGTTCAGTTACGATTCCAATGATGAAACGTACAGGATATAAGCCGGAATTTGCTGGAGCAGTCGAGGCAGCAGCATCAACGGGAGGACAGATAATGCCGCCTATAATGGGAGCAGCAGCGTTCTTAATGGCTGAATACATGGGCATTCCATATTCACAGGTTGCACTGAAAGCGATATTGCCTGCTGTGTTATATTTTGCGGGAATATATATTGCGGTTCATCTTGAGGCAAAAAAACTCGGACTCAAAGGAATTCCCAAAGAAGAACTTCCCCGAATAATACATCTGCTTCCAAAAATATATCTTTTGCTTCCTTTAGTCATTCTCGTTATTATGGTCTCAATGAACATATACACGATGCAATTCTCTGCGGCAGTAGCGATAGGCATATCGATAATTGTTGGACTGTTCAATTCAGATGAGAGGCTGACGTTCAGGAAAATAATTGATGCGTTAGAGGCAGGCGGTCGAGGAACAATAACGGTAGCTGTAGCGTGTGCAATGGCAGGACTGGTTGCAGGTTGCATAACGTCAACTGGACTTGCGAGTGAACTCATTACTATGGTCGTGAATGTCTCAGGAGGTCATGCGTTCATTGCACTACTACTCACTATGTTATGTTGCATCATTCTGGGAATGGGAGTTCCTACGACAGCGAACTATTGCATAATGGCTGCGACATGTGCACCGATATTAATGGCACCGGCAATCGGAATAGAGAAAGTATGCGCACATTTCTTTGTGTTCTATTTCGGAATAGTTGCGGACATTACGCCTCCTGTAGCACTTGCGGCATATGCAGGTTCAGCAATAGCGAAAGCTCCGCCGATGAAGACAGCGTTTAATGCCACGAGACTCGCAATAGCTGCATTCATTGTGCCGTATATTTTTGCGTTCACGCCTGCGATGTTATTTGAGAATGTTGAACCCATAATCGAGATTGCGAATGCAGGGCCGTTACTCACGAACATACTTATTGCTCTTGAGATTGCGGTTATCTGTGCAACTTCATTGCTTGGAATATTTGGTGTAGCTGCTGCTCTGAATGGTTATTTGTTCGGACAGATGAATATTCTTATGAGAGTGATGATTTGTGCTGGAGGGTTATGCATGATGATTCCGGGACTGATGAGTGATGTGATTGGACTTGTGCTTGTAGGATTTGTTTCAATAGTTCAGTACATGAGACGTGATTTGAATCCTTCACTATGATATGTGAGTATGCTACAATACTTTCAAATTCACAAATCATAAATTCAGAAAGGAGCTTGACAAAATGATTGGCTGTTGTATGATTGTCAAATCAAGTCAAGTCAAGTCAAGTCAAGTATTGTCTTTTAACAGGCATTAATAATCAGCACAAGATAGACAGAGAAGATAAGTGCTCCGTTTGCTTTTATGCATTCGGGGCATTTTCGCGTATTGAGGTGAAATCATGAACTTCAATGCATTACTCAAGCGCGTACTCAGAAAAATTTATCACGCTATTAATAGATTAACAGGAATAAATTATTACCGCGCTCTTTATAATGGGAAAAAAATAGCAGACAGATTGCTAATTAACGCTAACGAAGAATATTTTGTGTGTTCACATGGAATAGGTGATGTGACGTGGATGCTGTCGTTCATTAACGCGTATTTTTCGGAACTTAGTTTTTGCGGAAAAATACATATTGTATGCACAAAAAGAGATGTAAACATCATAAAATCTTTTATGGAAGATGCTAATGTCATAGGCATAAATATAAATGAACTTATCATGCTTGGAAAATATACATCTTCAAGATATTGTAACAGCAAAGAGAATATTCACACTCTCATATTCCCGAAACTAAAGCAATATAAACTGATGCTGGAAGAACTTGCTCTATTATCCGAAAGCGGTCTGCATATGGATATGTGCTATAAATACGGCTGTTTCAATCTTGGACATGACGCTGTTTTTCGTAACCCTAATTTATCAAAATACAAAGAATATGCACAACAAGCAATACAGGAGAACGGTTTAATACCCAACAACTCTGTAGTTCTTGTTCCTTTCATAAATTCACGCCTAAGTTTACCCGTAGAAGAATGGGAAAAAATTGCGGATGAGCTAATGAGAGCAGAAATTAAGGTATATACGAACGTGGACAGCAAAAATATACCAATAAAGAATACTATTCCACTGTTTTTGCCGCTTGAAATTCTTCCCATCGTAATTAAAGAAACGGGATGCGCAATTTCCGGAAGATGTGGCTTATGCGACTGGCTGTTCGTAAATGGCTGTGATTTAGCCGTCATTCACACATACAGAGTAGGGAGGAATCTAACGAAAAACCAAGAGGTTCAAACAAGTTTTGCACGGAAAGAATCTTTTTATGAAATGAAACAAAGATGTGGCATAGAAGGAAGCAAGTTAGTCGAATACAGAATGTGTCAGAACTCACCTAATGACAGAAAAATACACTCACTTGTCGCTGATATACAACAAATGTTAGAGGAGAAAAGAAACTAATGATTAACTACATAATCATTCAGGCAGGCGGAAGAGGCTCTCGTATGGACAGCCTCACCCGCAATAAACCCAAACCCCTCGTACCAGTGAATAACCTTCCGATAATGTTTCACCTGTTCAGAAAGTACCCGAACGCAGAATATGCAATCATCGCAGACTACAAAGCTGATGTTCTCGAAAAGTATCTGCATGAATTCGCACCTTCAGAACTGAAATATACACTCATTCGCAGTACTGGCAGAAAAGGAACGTGTTCGGGAATTCATGATGCACTAGACACATTGCCGGATAAAATTCCCTTCATGCTCATATGGTGTGATCTGATTCTTCCTCCTGAATATGAACTTCCGGATTTGAATCTTCATGAACGTAACATAATCGGTATCTCAAAAGATTTCCCGTGCAGATGGAAATACGAACATGATATTTTCTCTGAAGAACGAAGCGAATCACAAGGTGTTGCAGGACACTTCATATTTCATGATAAAGCATGTCTCTCTGATGTTCCCCTTGAAGGCGAGTTCGTAAAATGGCTTCAGGAAAAAAATTTCGTCTTCGATGAACAGCCGCTCTATAAGACACGCGAATATGGATTATACAGCGAATGGGAGAAACTGCCGAAGTCAAGATGCAGACCGTTCAACCGCATCACTTTCGACGGAGATAAACTCATCAAAGAAGGAATTGATTCACAGGGACTAGCTTTAGCTGAACGAGAAGTAAAATGGTACAGACAGATTCAGGGACATCATTTCACGAACATTCCAGAAATATATAACTTCAAGCCATTAGTAATGGAACGCATTAACGGCAGGAATATTTATGAGTACACTGACATTGAAGACAAGAAGAAACGCGAGATACTGAATCAAATTGTCTCATGCCTAAAGCATGTTCATGAACTCGGAAGCATTGAGTCGGACATGGCCAGCTATTATGATGCGTATCTTGGGAAGACATATGACAGGCTCAAGAAGGTACGTAATCTTGTTCCCTTTGCCAATGACAAGCAAATCACAATCAACGGAATATCATGCAGAAATATATTTTACTGTCAGGACATCACAGAACGAATCATAATGAGCTATTTCCCGAAACGATTCGTATTCCTTCATGGCGATTGCACGTTCAGCAACATGATGCTCCGTGAGAATTCAGAACCTGTTCTTATTGACCCAAGAGGTTACTTCGGAAAGACTGAGATATTTGGAGACCCTGCATATGACTGGGTGAAATTATATTACTCACTCGTCAGCAATTACGATCAGTTCAACCTTAAACGATTTGACCTCCTCATCAATGATGATAACGTTAAACTCAACATCGATTCAAACAAATGGGAAGGACTTGAAGATTATTTCTTTGAGCTTCTTGACGGTGAGGTTACACGTGCTCAAATGAAAATACTGCTTGCTGTCATATGGTTATCACTCACTACATATGCATGGGAAGATTATGATTCTATATGCGGTGCGTTCTATAACGGATTGCTTTATCTTGAGGAAGCACTAAATCTCGCATAAACAAAAATGCAGGTCATGAGTTCTGCACGGCCTGCACAATCTATTCTTCATATTCTTATTCTTAATCTGACATGTTGCTTATCGATTCTTCATCGTGTACCCGTCTTATTGCCTCCGCAAATATCGGCGCAATCGTTAGCTGTAATATCTTATCCGTCATCTTCTCCTTCGGAATCGGAATCGTGTCCGAGAATATTAACTTCTCAATCGATGACTTGCTGATGTTCTCCATCGCATTTCCCGACAGCACTGCATGTGTCGCACACGCATACACACGTTCGCATCCCCTCT